>JAOPVM010000240.1 GCA_025966215.1 Klenkia sp. | reverse complement strand
CCGGGTTCACCGTCGAGGACGCCCGGGTGTCGGTGGTGGAGGTGCCGGCGCCGCTCTCGCCGACCGCCCGCCGGTACGCGCTGCTGTCGCTGCGGCAGATGCGTCGCGGCCTGGTCGAGCGGGTGGGTCCGGCGGACCTCGCCACGCTCGACGTGCTGCTCGACGACCACCGCCC
Source organism: Klenkia sp. (assembly GCA_025966215.1). GTDB lineage: Bacteria > Actinomycetota > Actinomycetes > Mycobacteriales > Geodermatophilaceae > Klenkia. The sequence goes on along the minus strand of JAOPVM010000240.1, from coordinate 11,142 downwards.
CGAGGGCGTGGCGCAGCGCCCGGACCTCCGCGTCCGCGCCACGCGCGCCGGCTGGCTCGCCCGCCGCCCCTGAGCCGCCCCGCCGCTCGGAGGGGCGCTTCGGGACTGACGGGGGAGGCGCTTCTCCTCAGAGGCTCTCGCCGACCGGCGCCGCGAACGGCTCGATGGCGGCGAGCTCGTCGGCGGACAGGTCCGGGCCGGCCAGCGCCTGCAGGTTGGCCTCGAGCTGGGCGACCGAGCTGGCGCCGATGATCGCCGTCGTCACCCGGTCGTCGCGCAGCACCCAGCGCAGCGCCAGCTGGGCCAGCGTCTGCCCGCGGCCGGCCGCGATCTCGTTCAGCGCGCGGGCCCGGGTGACCAGGTCGGCGGTGACGTCGTCGGCCGACAGGTAGGCGCTGCGGGTGGCCCGGGAACCGGCCGGGACGCCGTCCAGGTACCGGTCGGTGAGCCGGCCCTGGGCCAGGGGGGAGAACACGGCCACCCCCGCGCCGGCGGTCGCGGCGGCCTCGAGCACGCCGCCCTCGGGGCTGCGGTCGAAGACCGAGTAGCGGGGCTGGTGCAGGGTCAGCGGGGTGCCGAGGTCGGCGAGCAGCTCGGCGGCGCGGGCGGTGTCGGCGGGGGAGTAGTTCGAGATGCCGACGTACAGCGCCTTCCCGGCCCGGACGACGGCGTCCAGCGCCCCCATCGTCTCCTCGAGCGGGGTGTCGACGTCCCGACGGTGGGAGTAGAAGACGTCCACGTAGTCCAGCCCGGTGCGCCGCAACGACTGGTCGAGGCTGGCGACCAGGTACTTGCGCGAGCCGCCGTCGCCGTAGGGGCCGGGCCACATGTCGTAGCCGGCCTTCGTGGAGATCAGCAGCTCGTCGCGGAAGGGCCGCAGGTCGCCGGCCAGCACCGCGCCGAACGTGGTCTCGGCCGAGCCGTAGGGCGGGCCGTAGTTGTTGGCCAGGTCGATGTGGGTGACCCCGAGGTCGAAGGCCCGCCGCAGGATGGCCCGCGGGGTGGCCAGCGGCCGGTCGGCGCCGAAGTTCTGCCACAGGCCCAGCGACACCGGCGGCAGCAGCAGCCCGCTGCGCCCGGCCCGGCGGTAGGCGGTGCTGGCGTAGCGGTCGGCAGCGGGGGCCCAGCCGGAGTCGGTCCGGTCGTCGGTGATCACGTCCCGATCATCCCAGGGCCCCCGCGTCGGGTCAGCGGCTCTCGACCAGCGCCCGGGCGACCTGGGCCGCCACGGCGGCGTTGTTCTCGGCGAGCGCCAGGTTGGCCGGGATCGACTCCCCGTCGGTCTCCTCCTCGATCCGGGCCAGCACGAAGGGGGTGACCTTCGGCCCGGTCACGCCGGCCTGCTCGCTGGCCTGCAGGGCGCGGACCATCTTGGCCTCGATGTCGGCGGCCGGGATCTCGGCGGCCTCCGGGATCGGCACGCTCAGCAGCACGCCGGTCTCCTCGCGCAGCCGGGACCGCAGCACCCCGGCCACCTCGGCGGCGGACTCCACCCGGTGCGGCACGGGCAGCCCGCTGGAGCGGGAGTAGAACGCCGGGAAGTCGTCGTGCTGCCAGCCGAGCACGGGCACCCCCGCGCCCTCGAGGAACTCCAGCGTGCGGGGGAGGTCCAGGAAGGCCTTGGCGCCGGCGCAGACGGTGACGACGGGGTGGTTGGCCAGCGCGTCGAGGTCGGCGGAGACGTCGCCGGTCAGTTCGACCCCGCGGTGCACGCCGCCGATGCCGCCGGTGGCGAAGACCTCGATGCCGGCGGCGTGCGCCAGCGCGACCGAGGCGGACACGGTGGTCATGCCCTCGGCCCAGCCCTGCGCGATGGCCACCGGCACGTCGCGCTCGGCGACCTTGTTGCTGCCCTCGAGCACCCGGTCGACCTGCGCGGCGTCCAGGCCGACGCGGGGCCGGCCGTCGAGCACCGCGGTCACCGCGGCGACGGCGCCGGCGGCCTGGACGGCGGCGACACAGCGCTCGTAGGCCTCCCGGTTGCCCGGGGCGGGCAGGCCGAGGTGGGAGAAGATCGTCGACTCCATCGCGACGACGGGGCGGCCGGAGGCGAGGGCGTCGGCCACCTCGTCGCCGAGCACGAGTCCGATGCGCTGGGCCAGGGGGGTCATGGGGTCTCCTCGAGGGGGGTGGGGGTGGTGCGGGTGAGGCTGGCGCCGGGGTGGGAGAGCACGGCGGCGGCGAGGCCGTGCCCCGCGGTCACCGCCTGCTCGGGGTCGGCGCCGCGGAGGGTGGCGGCGAGGAAGCCGGCGGCGAAGGCGTCGCCGGCCCCGGTGGTGTCCCGGACGTCGGTCACCGGTGCGACGGCGACCCGGGAGCGGACGCCGTCCGGCGAGGTGACCGTGACCGGGTCGGCGCCGCCCTTGACCACGACGGTGGTGCCCGGCAGCGACCGGTCGGCCAGGCAGAGCGCGGCGGCCTCGTCGGTGTTGGCGAACAGGACGTCGGGGGCGAGGCCGCGCAGCGTCGCCAGGACGGCGTCGGCCCCCACCCGCAGGATCAGGTCGACCGAGGACGCGTCGACCGAGACCAGGGCGCCGGCGGTCCGGCCGGCCGCGAGGAGGTCCAGCGTGGCCGGCGCGCAGGTCGGCGTCGCCCAGGAGTAGGCCGGGGCGTGCACCACGCCGGCGTCGGCGACCCAGTCGGCGGGCACGGAAGCCAGCAGCGCGGCGGCGCCGCGGTCGGGGAACATCGTCCGTTCCCCGTCGGGGGCGACGAGGATGACGTTGCTGCCGGTCCGGCCCTCGCGCTGCACCCGGACCTCGACGCCGACGTCGGTCATCTGCCGCTCGAGGTGCCGGCCGAGCTCGTCGTCCCCCAGCCGGCCGATGAAGCGCGCGGGGACCCCGGTGGAGGCGGCGAGCGCGGCCACGTTGGCGGCGCTGCCGCCGCGCACCCGGGTGATGGTGGCCGGGTTGTCGGTCCCGTGGGCCAGTGGCCCGGACGGCCAGACGATGACGTCCTGGATGAGGTCTCCGATGCACACGAGCACCTGTCCGGGCACGTCACTCCTCGTCCTGCTGCTGGGTTAGGCGCTTAACCTAACAGTGCGGACGCTGGTCCCGTGCTCTCCCGGACGACGAGTTCGACCGGCAGGACGACGTGCCTCTGCCCCGGCCCACCGTCGATCAGCTCGCCCAGGACGTCCGTCGCCCGCCGCCCCAGCTCGTGCGCCGGCAGCCGCACCGTGGTCAGCGCCGGGCTGGCCACCGCGGCGAAGGCGATGTCGTCGAAGGAGCCCAGCGAGACGTCCCCGGGCACCGCCACGCCCAGCCGGGTCAACCCCGACAGCACGCCCAGGGTCTGGATGTCGGTGGCGCCGACGACGGCGGTCACCCCGTCGGCCCGCCACCCGTCCCAGCGGGCCAGGGTCAGCTCGCGGGCGGTCTGCAGGTCGATGGCGCACCGCTCGGTCCGCACCTGGGCGCCGCCCCGGGCCAGTTCGTCGGTGAGCGCCGCCCGGCGGCGGGCGAAGGTGGCCCAGGGGCGGACGGCGTCGAGGTAGCGCACCCGGCGGTGCCCGAGGTCGAGCAGGTGGCGGGCCAGGGCGGTGGCGCCGGACTCCACGTCGAAGCACACCCCGGGGCCGGGGGCGTCGGGGTCGTCCAGGTGCACCACCGGGGTGCCGGTCACGACCGTCGCGCCTGCGGGCCAGTTGAGCAGCACCCCGTCGACCGTCGAGGCCGTGGCGTCGGTGAACGCCGGCGCCTCGTCCCCGGTGGACAGCGCCAGCACCAGGTTCGCCCGCCCGGCCAACGCCGCGGCGACCCCGGCGGCGACCTCGGCGGTGAAGGGGTTGGTCATGTCGTGGGCCAGCAGCGCGATGCTGTGCCCGCGCCCGGTGGCCAGCGCCCGGGCGGTCTCGTTGGCCACGTAGCCCAGCTCGGCGACGGCGGCCCGGACCCGCTCCTGGGTGGCCTCGGAGACGCGGCCGTGGGCCTTGCCGTTGACCACGAAGGACACCGTCGCCACCGACACCCCGGCCCGGGCGGCGACATCGGTCGCCCGTGCGCGTCCCACCACGCCGTCAGTAGACCAGCCTCGCGGTGCGGGTCGGGCGGCCCGGACGCCCGCCGACCGGTCCGGCCACCGCCGCACCCGCGCCGAGCAGCACCAGCGTGGCCGAGCCGGCAGCGGGGGCCACCGTGCGCCGTCGCACCGAAGGGACGTCCGGGGTCGGTCGGGGGACACGAGCTGGACCCTCCGGTCTGACGACCGGACCGACGTGACGGTGCGAGCGTCGGTTCGATGTGCCAACCTCCGCCCGTGGTCGTGCTGTCGGAACTCCCGGGCCGCCCCTGTGCGATCGCCGCCGCGCTCGAGGTGGTCGGGGACCGGTGGGCGCTGCTGGCCGTGCGCGAGGTCCACCTCGGCGCGCACCGCTTCTCCGACGTCCTGGCCGGCACCGGTGCGCCCCGCGACCGGCTCGCCGCGCGGCTCAAGGACCTGGTCGCGGCCGGGGTGCTGGAACGTCGTCCCTACCAGGACGCACCGCCCCGCTCGGACTACCACCTGACCGAGGCAGGACGGGAGCTCGTCCCGGTGCTCGCTGCGCTGGAGGCGTGGGGACGACGGTGGGCCGTCGACAGCGAGGAGTCCGCGACCCCCTGACAGCCGCGGGACCGGCTCGTCCCCGGGACGCACCGCGACCCCGGCGGGTGCTCAGGCGGGTGCTCAGGCGGGGCCGTCCCCGGGGAACCCGTACGGGAACGACCAGGTGGGCACATCGACGACCCCGTCGACGGTGGTGGACTCGTGGACCTCGAGGGTGCCCATGGCTGCTCCGGGGGAGTGGTCGGGTGCGTGGAGGAGGACTCCGCCGACCGGTCGGACTCGTCGTCTCCCACGGGCCCGAGCCCGGCGCGGAGGACGCCTGCGCTGGGGGGCCGGTGTCCGGTGGGCCCTCAGCGCGGGGCGGTCGGCATGAGCGCCCACACCGTCTTCACGTCGTCCTGGGGCACCCAGCCGCAGGCCGTCGCCACGTGCGCGACCATGCCCAGGCCCATGCCACCCAGGCTCGGGTCGCGGGTCGACGTCGGCATCAGCGGGCTCCCGGCCGCCCGGTCGCTGACCAGCAGCAGCAGGCCCGCGTCGGCGGCGCGCACCTCGACGTGCACCGGCGGCCGCCCGTGCCGCAGCCCGTTGGACATCAGCTCGTCCAGGGCCAGCACCGACTCCTCGACCCGGTCGGCCGACAGCGCCGGCCCGGGCAGGACGTCACCGGTGAGGGTGGCGCGGAACACGCGCCGGACCGTGGCCAGCTCCTCGAGACCGGCGGGGGTCCAGGTCCAGAGCGTGTCCCCCGCGGGCGGGGGTGTCATCACCCAGGCTCGTGCTGTGTCCACGACGGGCCCTCCTGTCGGATGCACCGGACCAGAGGGCCCGGTGTGCACCCGGTGCCCGCGCGCGGGGGTTCCGACACGCCCGCGCCGCGTGGCGTCCCCGTGGCTACCGTGGGGCTCTCATGCCTGAAGGTGACACGATCTACCGCCTCGCCCGCCGGCTCGGTGTGCTGACCGGCACCGAGGTCCAGAAGAGCGACTTCCGGGTCGCCCGGCACGCCACCGCCGACCTCCGGGGGGCGCGGGTGCTCGGCACGACGTCCCGGGGCAAGCACCTGCTCACCCGCTTCGACCACGGCGGCGAGGCGCTCACGCTGCACACCCACCTCCGGATGGACGGCCAGTGGAGCATCGTCGGGGCCGGGAAGACCCTGCCACGCCGGCTGATGACCGAGGCCCGGCTGGTGCTGATGACCACCGGGGCCACCGCGACCGCGCTGCGGATGCCGGTCGTCGAGCTGCTGCCCACCAGCGCCGAGGACACCGTGGTCGGCCACCTGGGCCCGGACCTCCTCGACGACGGCCGGGACGTCGGGGACCTGATCGCCGAGGCGACCCGGAACCTGGAGGCCCAGCCCGACCGGCCGCTGATCGCGGCGCTGCTGGACCAGCGGGTGCTGACCGGGCTGGGCAACGTCTGGGTCAACGAGCTCTGCTTCCTGCGCGGACACCTCCCGCTCACCCCGGTCGGGGAGGTCGAGGTCGAGCCGCTGGTCCGGCTGGCGGCCCGGGCGATGCGGTTCGCGGTGCAGCCCACCGGGGTCGGCCGGGTCACCACCGGGAACACCCGCCCCGGCCAGCGGTACTACGTGTACGGCCGCACCGACGACGCCTGCCGCCGCTGCGGCACGCCGCTGCTCTTCTCCGCCGGGATCCCGAACGACCCGGAGGTCCGGCACACCTGGTGGTGCCCCAGCTGCCAGACCTGAGCCCCGGCACACTGGGCGCCGTGACCCTCGACGACCTCGGCCTCGGCCCCGTCCTGACCGCCACCGTCTACCTCGCCCCGGTCGGGTCCGGTGACCAGGTCGCCGTGCTCGTGGACCGGAAGGTGGTGCTGCGCGAGGGCTTCACCCACGTGCAGACGACGACCGGCGGCCAGACCGTGGTCAGCGCCTACCCCGCCAGCCGGGTCGTCAAGGTGGAGGACCTGCGCGTCTGACGGGCCCCGCAGGCACCCCATCCGGGGGGCTGTGCCCCGCCAGCGCTCAACGGCGCGGCCCGGCGAGCCGACACCAGGGGGGTGAACGGAACGCCTCCCGCCGCCGACATCCACTCCGTCCTGGCCGCCCAGGCCGTGACCAGCGTCTTCCAACCCATCGTCGATCTCGACAGCGGCCGCGCGGTCGCCTACGAGGCGCTCGCGCGTGGCCCGGAGGGTGCGCTGCGGACCCCGGACGCGCTGTTCGCGGCCGCCCGGGAGGCCGGCGTGCTCGCCGAGCTGGACGCCGCCTGCCGCACCGCCGCCTTCCGCGGTGCGGTCGAGCAGGGCCTGCTGGCCCCGCTCACCGTCTTCGTCAACGTCGAGCCCGAGGTGCTCGACAGCGCCCCGCTCGACGAGCTGCTGGCCATCGCCCAGCAGGCTCCGGCCGAGCTGCGGGTGGTCGTGGAGATCACCGAGCGCGCGCTGGCCGCGCGACCGGCCGAGCTGCTGCAGACGGTGCGCAGGGTGCGGGAGATCGGCTGGGGCGTGGCCCTGGACGACGTGGGCGCGGACGCGATGTCCCTGGCGTTCATGGCGCTGCTGCAGCCCGACGTGGTCAAGCTGGACCTGCGGCTGGTGCAGGACCGTCCCGGCCCGGCGGTCGCGGAGATCATGAACGCGGTCAACGCGTACGCCGAGCGCACCGGCGCCCTGGTCCTCGCCGAGGGCATCGAGACCCCCGAGCACCTCACCGCGGCGCTGGCACTGGGCGCCACCCTGGGCCAGGGCTGGCTGTTCGGCCGCCCGGCGGCCGGCCCGGCCGCGCAGTTCGAGACCGCCGAGCTGGTGCTGCCGCCGGTGGCCGCCGACACGCCCGAGGTCGACGTCTCGCCCTTCGCCTGCCTGCCCGTCGGCACCCAGCTGCGCCGCTCACCCAAGCTGCTGCTGATCGAGCTGAGCAAGCAGCTGGAACGGCAGGCCATGCGACTGGGTGAGACCTGTGTCGTCGCCGCGACCTTCCAGGATGCCCGGCACCTGACCCCGTCGACCGTGGAGCGCTACCGCGAGCTGGCCGCACGCACGGCCTTCGTCGCAGCCCTCGGTGACGGGTTGCCCACCGAGCCGGTCCCCGGCGTCCGTGGCGCCACGCTGGCCACCACCGACGAGGTGCGCGGCGAGTGGGACGTCGCCGTCCTCAGCCCGCACTTCAGCGCCGCGCTCCTGGCCCGCGACCTGGGGGACGAAGGCCCGGAGATGGAGCGCATGTTCGAGTACGCCCTCACCTACGACCGGGACGTGGTGGCCCGCGCCGCGCACGCGCTGGTCTCCCGGGTCGCCCCGCGGGAGACCCGCCTGCCGGTGCCCCGACAGGCCGTGGCCGTCACCGCCCCCCGCGCCCCCGAGATCACCGTCACCGCCCCCGGCGCGGAGGGCCTGCTGCACCGGGCGATGGCTGCGACGACCAGCGGCGTCGTGATCGTCGACATGCAGTTGCCCGACCAGCCGATGGTCTACGTGAACCGGGCGTTCGAGCGGCTGTCGGGCTTCAGCCGCGAGGAGGTGCTGGGTCGCAACTGCCGGTTCCTGCAGACCCCCGACACCGATCTCGCGGCCGTCGCACGCATCCGGGCGGCCATCGACAGCGGACGGGAGTGCCGGGAGACGGTGCTCAACCACCGTGGCCCCGAGCAGGTGCCGTGGTGGAACGAACTGCACCTGGCGCCGGTCGTCGACGGCCAGGGGCGGGTCGTGCAGTACATCGGCGTGCAGGACGACGTGACCGCCCGGGTGCAGGCCGAGCGGCGGCTGGCCCGCGAGCAGGAGCGCACCCGGCAGTACCTCGACCGGATCGAGCGGCTGGCCTACACCGATTCCCTCACCGGCCTGCCCAACCGCCGCCGGTTGCAGGAACAGGTCGAGCTCGCGCTCTGGGAGGCCGACGCCGCGAGCACCGCGGTGGGCCTGCTGTTCGTGGACCTGAACGGCTTCAAGGCCGTCAACGACCGGTTCGGTCACGCCGTGGGTGACGAGCTGCTGCTGGTCGTCAGCCGCCGGGTGCGCAGCCTGCTCCGGCGCACCGATCTGCTGGCCCGGCTCGGCGGCGACGAGTTCCTGGTCGCCCTGCCCGGCCTGGACCCGGAGCACGCCCACAGGGAGGCGGCCCGGGTGGTCGACGCCCTCGTCGCCGGGGTCGCGCAGCCCATCGAGCTGGGCGGCGAGGTCGTCACCGTGGGGGCGAGCATCGGCGCCGCGGTGTCCCCGCGCGACGGCACCGACTTCGCCACCCTCCTGCACGCCGCGGACCTGCGGATGTACGCGCTCAAGCAACAGCGCCGGGACGCCGTCCGGGTCTGAGCGACGGCGCGGGAGGCGTTGCCTTCTCCGGCGGTGGTCGACACGCTGTCACCCTGCGGACCACCCGCGGACGACGAGGGGGGACACCATGCCGGCGCCGGCCGACAGCCACGACCTGATCCGGGTGCAGGGCGCCCGGGAGAACAACCTCAAGGACGTCAGCGTCGAGCTGCCCAAGCGTCGGCTGACCGTGTTCACCGGGGTCTCCGGGTCGGGCAAGAGCTCGCTGGTGTTCGGCACGATCGCCGCGGAGTCCCAGCGGATGATCAACGAGACCTACAGCGCGTTCGTGCAGGGCTTCATGCCCACGCTGGCCCGCCCCGACGTCGACGTCCTCGACGGCCTGACCACGGCGATCATCGTCGACCAGGAGCGGATGGGCGCGAACCCGCGCTCCACCGTCGGCACGGTCACCGACGCCGCCGCGGTGCTGCGGATCGTGTTCAGCCGGCTCGCCCGGCCCCAGATCGGCGGACCGCAGGCCTACTCGTTCAACGTGGCCTCGGTCAGCGGTGCCGGCGCGATCACCACCGAGCGCGCCGGCAAGCAGGTGAAGGAGCGCAAGACCTTCACCGTCACCGGCGGCATGTGCCCGACCTGCGAGGGCCGGGGCACGGTCAGCGACATCGACCGGACCGCGCTCTACGACGACACCAGGTCCCTCAACGGGGGCGCGCTGAGCATCCCGGGCATCACGATGGACGGCTGGTACGGCCGGATCTACCGGGAGAGCGGTTTCTTCGACCCGGACAAGCCGATCCGCGACTACACCGAGACCGAGCTGGACGACCTGCTGCACCGCGAGGCCACCAGGCTCAGGATCAGCGGGATCAACCTGACCTACCTGGGGCTGCTCCCGCAGGTCCGCAAGACGTTCCTGGCCAAGGACCGGGACGCCATGCAGCCGCACATCCGGGCCTTCGTCGACCGGGCCGTCGCCTTCACCACCTGCCCCGACTGCGGCGGCACCCGGCTGACCGCGGCGGCCCGGGAGAGCCGGATCGGAGAGGTCTCCATCGCCGACGCCTGCGCCATGCAGATCACCGACCTGCGCGACTGGGTGCACGGCCTCCACGAGCCCTCGGTCGCACCGCTGCTGGGCGCGCTGCGGCACTCGCTGGACTCCTTCGTGGAGATCGGCCTGGGCTACCTGTCCCTCGACCGGCCCTCGGGCACGCTCAGCGGCGGCGAGGCGCAGCGGGTGAAGATGATCCGGCACCTGGGGTCCTCGCTCACCGACGTCACCTACGTCTTCGACGAGCCCACCATCGGCCTGCACCCGCACGACATCGCCCGGATGAACACCCTGCTGCTCCAGCTGCGGGACAAGGGCAACACCGTGCTGGTCGTCGAGCACAAGCCCGAGGCCATCGCGATCGCCGACCACGTCGTGGACCTCGGGCCGCGCGCGGGCACCGCCGGCGGCGAGGTGGTCTTCCAGGGCACCGTCGCGGGGCTGCGGGCCGCCGACACCCTCACCGGTCGGCACCTGGACGACCGGGCCCGGCTCAAGGACGCCGTCCGCACCCCCACCGGTGTGCTCGAGGTGCGCGGGGCGGACGAGCACAACCTGCGCGACGTCGACGTCGACGTCCCCCTCGGCGTGCTGGTCGTCGTCACCGGGGTGGCCGGGTCGGGCAAGAGCTCGCTGGTGCACGGCTCGGTCGCCGGCCGGGACGGCGTGGTCGTGGTCGACCAGGGCGCGATCCGCGGCTCCCGACGGAGCAACCCGGCCACCTACACCGGCCTGCTCGAGCCCGTCCGCAAGGCCTTCGCCAAGGCCAACGGGGTCAAGCCCGCGCTGGTCAGCGCCAACTCCGAGGGCGCCTGCCCCACCTGCAACGGCGCCGGGGTGGTCTACACCGACCTGGCGATGATGGCCGGGGTCGCGACCACCTGCGAGCAGTGCGAGGGGCGCCGCTTCGACGACGCCGTGCTCGTCCACCACCTGGGCGGCAAGGACATCAGCGAGGTGCTGTCCATGCCGGTCTCCGACGCGGTGGGGTTCTTCGCGGCGGGCGAGTCGGCGGTGCCGGCCGCGGCGAGGATCGTCGCCCGGATGGTCGACGTCGGACTGGGCTACCTGACGCTGGGCCAGCCGCTCACGACGCTGTCCGGCGGGGAGCGCCAGCGGCTCAAGCTGGCCACCCACCTGGGCGGCCACGGTGGGGTCTTCGTCCTCGACGAGCCGACCACCGGCCTGCACCTGGCCGACGTCGCACAGCTCCTGGGCCTGCTCGACCGGCTGGTCGAGTCGGGCACCTCGGTGGTGGTCATCGAGCACCACCAGGCCGTGATGGC
>JAOPVM010000206.1 GCA_025966215.1 Klenkia sp. | reverse complement strand
CGTCGGGCCACCGCCGGCGCACCGCGGCCGCGGTCCCGGGGGAGACCCGGGTGGCCCACGCCAGCGGCGCGCCGGCGTCCAGCAGCCCGGCCAGGCAGGTGACGGTCTGCGCCGGGGTCTTGCCCTCGGCGTAGACCACCTCGGGGGTGCCGGTCCGGGCGGCACGGTCGACGTCCAGCCGGGCGACACCGACGTCGGCGGTGCGGTTCTCGCTCACCGCCCCAGTGTCGTGCCGAGCACCGGGTGGGCAGACTCGGGGGCATGAGCGTCGTGAAGATCAACGTGCTGACCGTGCCGGCCGAGGCCCGCGAGCGACTGGAGGAGCGCTTCAGCAACCGGGCCGGGGCGGTGGAGTCCTCCGACGGGTTCGAGTGGTTCGAGCTGCTCCGCCCGGTCGAGGGCACCGACTCCTACCTCGTCTACACCCGTTGGCGCAGCGAGGCCGACTTCGAGGCCTGGCAGAACGGCCAGGACTTCGCCCGCGGCCACGCCCAGGCCCGCAGCGCCCCCGGAGGTCAGGGCCCGGCCGCCACCGGATCGAGCATCTGGTCCTTCGAGGTGGTCACCCAGGCAGCGCCGAAGGGCTGACGTCGGCAGCATCGACCAGCGTCGTCGCCCCGCGCACCGCCGCCGCCCACCGGGCCTCGCGCTCGGCGGGGGTGAGCACCCGGTCCGCCGTCGTCGTCACGAAGTCGCTGACGACGGCGGCGAACCGGCCGGGGTCGTCGACCTGCGGGAAGTGCCCGGCTCCGGCGAAGACCTCCAGCCGGCTGCCGGGCAGCAGGGCGTGCAGGTCGTGGGCGTGCCGAGCCGGGATGACCGTGTCCTTGCCGCCCCACACCAGCAGCACCGGCAGCGCCTCGGCCAGGTAGACCCGGTCGGCGGCACTGACCCGCTGTCCGCCGCGGTCCAGCACCGCCCGGGCGGTGAGCACGAACGCGGCCCGGGCGTCGGCGTCGGCGAGGGTGTCCAGGCCGGAGACCACCTGGGCGGTGCCCGGCGGCGTCCAGCGCTCCAGCGGCGCCAGCACCCGTCGTCCGGCCGCCCGGGTGTACCGGTTGAACACCGCCGGCAGCACCCACTCGGCACCGGGCAGGGTCACCGCCCGCAGCGCCGGGCTCACGTCGCGACCCAGACCGCCGGAGTCCACCAGCACCAGACGCTGCGCCATGGCCGGGAACTGGTGGGCGAACTGCAGTGCGATGCCGCCACCCAGGCTGTGCCCGACCACGGTGGCGGCGTCGACACCGAGCACCACCAGCAGGTCGCGGGCCAGCGTGGCGAAGGAGCCCAGGCTGTAGTCCCCGGGCGGCTTCTCCGACTCCCCGTGTCCGGTGAGGTCCGGGGCGACCACCCGGTGGGTGCGGGCCAGCTCGTCCAGCGCGGGGCCGAACGCGGCCCCCGAGCCGAGCAGCCCGTGCAGCAACAGGAGCACCGGGCCGTCGGTGCCGCCGACCCGGGCCGACAGGTCGTGCCCGTGCAGCCGCACCTGCACCCGGCGCACGCCCGAGGACGTCCACGGCGTGCCCGGTGGCTGCATGCCGCCAGGGTAGGTGGGCACTCTCCCGGCACCGGGACGCGCGGCTAGGGTGCAGGAGCCGGGCGCCGTGCCCGACGCGTCGTCCGGGCCGCCGGGCGGGGCAGCCCGTACCGCCCGAGTGGGAGCCATGACCGACACGCTCACCGACAGCCGCGCCTCCGCTCGCCTCTTCAGCGACGGCGTGCCGCTGGTGGTGGAGGAGGCTCCCCGCCGGTCGGCCACCGAACGCGAGCAGCTGCTCGCCGACCCCGGCTTCGGCAAGGTCTTCACCGACCACATGGTCGTGGCCCGCTACGTCGCCGGGCAGGGCTGGACCGAGGCGAAGCTGACCGGCTACGCCCCGCTGCAGCTGGACCCGAGCACCGCTGCGCTGCACTACGCGCAGTCGATCTTCGAGGGGCTCAAGGCCTACGCCCAGCCCGACGGCTCGGTCGCGGTGTTCCGGCCCGAGCAGAACGCCGCCCGGATGGCCCGCGGCGCGGTCCGGATGGCCATGCCGCCGGTCCCACGCGAGGGGTTCCTCGCCGCCGTCGACGCCCTCGTCGACGCCGACCGCGACTGGGTGCCCACCGGCCCGGACCAGACGCTCTACATCCGGCCCTACGAGCTGGCGGTCGAGCCGTTCCTCGGCGTCCGGCCGGCGTCGGAGTACCTGTTCGTCGTCATCGCCAGCCCGGCCGGGGCCTACTTCCCGCGCGGGGTGCAGCCGGTGTCGGTCTACCTCTCCGAGGACTACATCCGGGCGGCTCCCGGGGGCACCGGCGACGTCAAGTGCGCCGGCAACTACGCCGCCAGCCTGCTCGCCCAGGAGCAGGCCATCGCGGCCGGCTGCGACCAGGTCGTCTGGCTCGACGCGACGGAGAAGAAGTACGTCGAGGAGATGGGCGGGATGAACCTGTTCTTCGTCCTGGGCTCCGGTGCGGACGCCGAGCTGGTCACCCCCGAGCTCACCGGCACCCTGCTGCCCGGCATCACCCGGGCCTCGTTGATCACCGTGGCCCGGGAGCTGGGCCACACCGTCACCGAGCGCCGGTTCACCGTCGAGGAGTGGCGGGCCGGGGTGGCCGACGGCTCGATCACCGAGACCTTCGCCTGCGGCACCGCCGCCGTGATCACCCCGGTGGGCGAGGTCAAGGCCCGCACCGGCGACTTCACCGTCGGCGACGGCACCCCGGGCACCCTCACCATGGCGCTGCGCGAGCGGCTGCTCGACGTCCAGCACGGCCGGGTCGCCGACGACCACGGTTGGCTGCACACCGTCACCGCCGGCTGACCGTGCAGCGCTGGCGCGGCCTGGAGGCCACCCCCGGCGACCTCGGGCGCACCGTGGTCACCGTCGGGATGTACGACGGGGTGCACCGCGGCCACCAGCAGCTCATCGCTGCCGCGGTGGCCAAGGCGCGCAGCCTGGGCCGGCCGGCCCTGTTGCTCACCTTCGACCCGCACCCGGCCGAGGTGGTCCGACCGGGTGCGCACCCGGCGATCCTGACCTCGGCCGACCGCAAGGCCGAGCTGGTCGCCGCGCTCGGTGTCGACGCGATGTGCGTGCTGCCCTTCACCCCGGAGTTCAGCCGGCTCTCCCCGGAGGGCTTCACGCACACCGTCCTCGTCGAGCACCTGCACGCCGCGGCGGTCGTCGTCGGGGAGAACTTCAGCTACGGCCACCGGGCCGCCGGCGACGTCGCCTCGCTGACCCGGGAGGGACGCCGGTTCGGCTTCGGCGTCGAGGGCCTGGGGCTGGAGACCGCGATGGCCGTGGACGGCGCCGACGGGGGAGAGGTCACCATCTCCTCCACCTACATCCGGGCCTGCGTGGCCGCCGGGGACCTGGTGTCCGCGGCCCGTGCGCTGGGCCGTCCGCACCGGGTGGACGGTGTCGTCGTCCGGGGCGAACGGCGGGGCCGGGAGCTGGGGTACCCGACGGCCAACGTCGAGTCCGCCCCGTACACCGCCGTCCCCGCCGACGGGGTCTACGCCGGCAACCTGGTCCTGCAGGACTCCCGTGGCCGGCACCAGGGCACCCACCCGGCGGCCATCTCGGTGGGCACGAACCCCACCTTCCAGGGCACCCGCCGCACCGTCGAGGCCTTCCTCCTGGACTGGACCGGGGACCTGTACGGCGAGCACGTCGGTGTCGAGTTCGTCGAGCGCCTGCGCCCGATGGCCGCCTACGAAGGCGCCGAGGCCCTCGTCGTCCAGATGGCGGCGGACGTCGAGGACACGAGAAGGGTCCTGCGCCTCACCTGACCGACGTCGCGACTGACTCGCCGTAGGTCGGGCACGGCTGCTGGCCGCGATCGAAGGCCGGAGGGCGACATCGGACATGTACTCTCGACCCAGCGTCGGGCAACCGACGCGTGTGCATGCTGCCCCCGTGACACCGACCGGGGGCCACACGTGACCTGCCCAGGAGGCACCACATGGCACTCGAGAGTGCGACGAAGAAGCAGATCATGACCGAGTACGCGACGGTCGAGGGTGACACCGGTTCCCCCGAGGTGCAGGTCGCGATGCTGACCCGACGGATCAGCGACCTGACCGAGCACCTGAAGATGCACAAGCACGACCACCACAGCCGGCGGGGCCTGCTCCTGCTGGTCGGCCGGCGGCGCCGGCTGCTGAACTACCTGGCCAAGACCGACATCACCCGGTACCG
>JAOPVM010000197.1 GCA_025966215.1 Klenkia sp. | reverse complement strand
GCCGGCGCAGGGTGGTCACCACGCTGCCGGCCACGAGGAGGTCCGGACCGCTCTCGGCCCGCTGGGCCCGGACCCGGTCGGAGCTCCTCCACGGCGTCACCGTGCTCCGTGGACGCCCACCGGGGTGGTCCCGTGTCTCTCCTGCGGCGCAGCGACCCCGGGGCGGGCAGGATGGGGGGATGGACGACGGGGAGAAGGTGACCGGCGGGGCTGCGCCGTCACCCCCGTCGGACCCCGCCGACGAGCGGACGGGCGCCACCGGTGACGTGCTGACCGCGGCACTGGCCGACGGACTGCGCGGAGACCGCGACCGGGTGGCCGCGGTCCGTCGGGTCGAGGCCTCGGCCGTCGGGTCCCGGGCCCTGGAGCGGCTGGCCCAGCTGGCGGCCCGGTTGCTGGACGCCGGATCGGCCCAGGTGTCGCTGCTCGGTGACCGGCAGACCGTGGCCGGCGGGAGCGGGCTGGGACCGGAAGCGGTCGGTGGGCAGGGCCCGTTGGTCGACTCGCTGTGCACCGTGACCGCCGGAGGGCCGGGCCCGCTGGTGGTCACCGACGCCGCGGCCGACCCGCGGGTGGCGCACCTGCCCCCGGTGCTGTCCGGTGCTGTCGGCTCCTACCTGGGCATGCCGTTGACCGGCTCGGGCGGGTACACCGTCGGGGCACTGTGCGTGTTCGACCCCGCGCCGCGGGTCTGGAGCGACCCCGACGTCACGCTGCTGCGTCAGCTCGCCGACTCGGTGTCCACCGAGCTGGAGCTGTCGGCGCTGTCGACGGAGTTCGAGGCCAGCCGGATCCGGTGGGGTCTGGCCATCGACGCAGCGGAGATCGGCAGCTTCGACTGGGACCTGCAGACCCACCGGTTGGTGTGGGACGACCGGCTCGTCGAGCTGTTCGGCTACGACCGGGGCGCGTTCGGCGAGACCATCGAGGACTTCAACGCCCGGTTGCACCCCGACGACGTGCCCCGGGTGGCCGACGTGATCCAGGCGGCGATCGACGACGTGGGCTCCTTCGAGGTGGAGTACCGGGTGCAGCTGCCCTCGGGGGAGACCCGTTGGGTGGTGGGCCGGGGTCGGGCGCTGACCGACGGCAGCGGACGGGCCACCCGCATCCTGGGTGCGGCCTACGACACCACCCGGCAGCGGCACGGCGACGCCCGGGTCTCCCGGGTGCTGGAGTCGATGTCGGCGGCGTTCTACTCGATCAGCCGAGACTGGCGGATCACCTACGTCAACGCCGAGGCCGAGCGGCTGCTGCAGAGCCCCCGGGAGGACCTGCTGGGCGGGGAGATCTGGGAGCTGTTCCCGGCCACCGTCGGCAGCGTGTTCGAGACCGCCTACCGCGGGGCGATGGCCAGTGGTGAGCAGGCGGTCTTCGAGGCCTACTACCCGCCGCCCCTGGACGGCTGGTTCGAGATCCGCGTCTGGCCCAGCCCGGACGGCCTCAGCGTCTACTTCCTGGAGATCACCGAGCGTCGCGCCGCGGAGACCGCAGCCCGGACGAGCGCGGCCCGGCTGGAGATGATCGCCGAGGTCACCGCCGCGTTCAGTGGGCTGCTGGCCGGAGACCGCACGCACGAGGACGCCCTGCACCAGCTCGCGCGCTCGGTCGTGCCGGTGCTCGGCGACGCCGCGATCGTCAGCCAGGCCGATGCCGACGGCCGGATGCGCGACATCGGCAGCTGGCACGTCGACCCCGACCTGGCCCCCGCCCTGGCCCGGTACACCGAGCTGCGGTTGCCCTACATGCAGCCCGACGCCCCACTGCTGCGCAGCCTGGGCACCGGGGAGGTGCTGGTCAGCGAGCGGGTGACCGATCTCGTGGGCGACGTCGTGCCCGACGTCGACGTCGACCCCACCGACCTGGGCCTGAGTTCGCTGGTCGTCTACCCGCTGGTCGCCCGCGGGCGGACGGTGGGCGCGCTGTCGGTCTACCGCGGTGCCGAGCGGGCGGCGCAGGACGACGACGACCTGGCCGCCGGACGCGAGGTCGCCGACCGTGCCGCGCTGGCCCTGGACACCGCCCGGCTGTACGAGCAGCAGCGCCGGATCGCCGAGGAGCTGCAGCGCAGCCTGCTCACCGCCCCCCCGCGCACCCCCGGCGCCCGGATCGCGGTGCGTTACCTGCCCGCTGCCGAGGCGGCCCAGGTGGGCGGTGACTGGTACGACGCGTTCCTGCAGCCCGGCGGGGAGCTGGTGCTGGTCATCGGCGACGTGGTCGGGCACGACACCGAGGCCGCGGCCTCGATGGGCCAACTGCGCGGGCTGCTGCGCGGCATCGCCTTCCGTCCCGACGTCGGTCCCGCCGACGTCCTCGGCGGCCTGGACCGGGCGATGGCCGGCCTGCAGGTCGACACCATGGGCACCGCCGCCGTCGCCCGGCTGGAGGGTGTCGGTGCGCCCGGCCCCACCCGGGTCACGTGGTCCAACGCCGGGCACCCGCCGCTGATGGTGGTCGCCGCCGACGGCGCGGTCACCGAGCTGACCGCCGGCCGGGCCGACCTCATGCTGGGGGTCGACGAGACCGCGCCCCGCCGCTCGCACCCCCTGGAGCTGGGGGCCGGGGCGGTGCTGCTGCTCTACACCGACGGGCTCGTCGAGGGTCGCGACATGCCGCTGGACGAGGGTCTGGACCGGCTGCGAGCGACGTTGGAGGGCCTCGGGCCGGTCGGACCGGGCGAGCGCGACCTCGAGGACTTCTGCGACCAGGTCGTCGCCCGGCTGCGCCCCGCGGGTTCCGAGGACGACGTCGCCCTGGTCGCCGTCCGGCTGGACTGAGCCGGAGACCTCAGCGCGGCAGCAGCGCCCAGACCACCTTGGACGCGCTCTCCGGGTGCCAGCCGTGCGCGAGGGACATCTCGGCGATCAGGTGGAGCCCGAGCCCGCCCTGGCCGGGGTCGCGGCCGACGGCGGGGGCCGGTGGCTGCACCCCGGCTGCGTCCCGGACCTCCACGAGCCAGCAGTCGCCGTGCGGGCTGACCGTCGCCGTCGCCCCGGCGGAGCCGCCGTGCCGCAGCGCGTTGGACGCCATCTCGTCGAAGGCCAGCACCACCCGGTCGACGTTCTCGACGGCCTCGGGGGCGGTCCCGGTGTCGAGCGACTGGACCAGCAGGCGGCGCAGACCGGACCGGACGCCGGGCAGTTCGGCCACGTGGGACAGCGACCAGGACCACCCGTCGGCCACGGCCGGGGGCGCGGCCGCGGGCCACACCGGGCTCGCCCACTCGCGGGTCACGTGCGCGCTCCTCGTCCACTCCGCCGTCCGGCACCCGGGGTCGGAGTGCTCGTGGTGGATGCTCAGCCGGCCCGGTGCCCAAACACGCAGTTCACCCCTGGGGTGACCCGGACACCGAGCAGACGGCCCACCGCCACCGGGCGTCCAGCCCCGCTCTGCAGGTGCGTGCGCACGATCCGGTGACCCCGGTCGGTGAGCAGCTCGTACAGCGGGCCCGTGCCCACCTGCTGGGCCTTCCCCGATCCCGCGCAGCGGCACGACGTCCGGATCACCTCCGACACCCTGGGACCCCCCTTACGGTGCGGTCGGGTCTCGGCTCTGCCAGGGTGGCCGGGTGCGGTGGTGGGGGCCGAGGGTGCCGGACCGCAGGTCGGACCGGCAGCTCCGGGGATGCCCCGGGGACCGCAGCACGCCGCCACCACCACGCCTCCGGCCACGCGCTGCGCTCCGCGCAGCCGATGGTCGGGACGACGGGACAGGTCGGCTCCCTCCACCGCACGGTGTTCCACGTGAATCGTGAGGTGGCCCGGGCGCTGGCCGACGCGTTCCTGGGGGCACCCGCCTGGCGGGTCTCGGTGCTGGTCGGCCAGGGCCGCGCGGTGCTGTCGACCGAGCCGTCCTGGCTGGGCCGGGCAGCGGTCGCCGCGGTCACCAGCTGGCCGGAACCGCCGCGGGACGCACCCGGCGAGCTGGCCCGGTTCCTCCTGCGGATCGACGTCGGCACCGACCCGGACGACGAGGCGCCCCCGGAGCCGCCGCCCCGGGTGGTCCGCCGGGTTCCCAACCCGACCCGGATGGGCCGCACGCGCTGGCCGGTGCACCCGCTGCACGACCTCACCGACGTGGCACAGCTGCTGGGCACCGACCTCGAGCACCTGGACTGGTACGCCGACCGCCAGGGCCGCCAGCGCGCCGAGCCGGCCGGGCACCTGCAGCTCTACCGCCGGCGCTGGCTGCCCCGCCCCGGTCGGGCGCCCCGGCTGCTCGAGGTGCCCACCCCCCGGCTGCGCGCGGACGTCGTCCTCCCCCTCGACCTGGCCGCGTTCTTCGCGACCGTGACGTCGGGGCGGGTC
>JAOPVM010000183.1 GCA_025966215.1 Klenkia sp. | reverse complement strand
CCGCGCTGGAGGACGGCCCGACGACGAGGCGGGCGGTGCGGCACGGGGTACGGCTGGTGTGGCGGGTGGTGGGTGACCCGGAGGAGCGGGCCCGGGCTGCGGTCGGCCGGCCGCACCTGGGCTGGCGGGTGCGCGCGCACGACCTGGCCGACCGGACCTACGGCAACGCCGACTCCAGGGCCTTCGTCGTCCGGCTGACGCTGTGCATGGTGGTGGCCGAGGCCGCACGTCAGCTGCTGCCCATCGAACGGCCGTACTGGGTGCTGCTGACCGTGGCGATCGTGCTCAAGCCGGACTTCGGCTCGGTGTTCACCCGGGCGGTGCAACGCGGGGTGGGGACGGTCCTGGGGGTGCTGCTGGGTTCGGCGCTGCTGGCGCTGCTGCCCGGCCGGGAGTGGGTGCTGCTGGCGATGGCGGTGTCCGCGGCGGTGCTGCCGTGGGCGCGCAACGCCAACTTCGGGCTCTTCTCGGTGTTCCTGACCCCGCTGGTGCTGATGCTGCTGGACCTCGCGACACCGAGCAGCGAGGGCCTGGTGGGGGCGCGACTGGTGGACACCCTGATCGGCTGCGCGATCGTGCTGGTGTTCGGCTACCTGCTGTGGCCGGGCACCTGGCAGGCTCCGCTGGACGACGCCCTGCGGGGCGCGGCGACGGCGTTGGACCGGTTCGTGGAGGCGGCGTTCGGGGACACCCCGGAGGCGACCAGGCGGGCGCGGCGGGGAAGCTACCGGGCACTGACCGAGCTGCAGACGCAGTTGCAGCGCCGGTTGGCCGAGCCTCCGCCGATCAGCACCCGGGCCGCAGCCTGGTACCCGGTGATCGTGCAGCTGGAGCGCACCTCGGACGCGGTCACCGAGGCCGTGATCGCGATGCGCGCCGGTGCCGAGATCCCGCCGAAGGGCCAGGTCGACGTCCTCCGCCGCTCGATCCGCGAGCTCTCCGACGACCTGCGCCTGCACCTCTTCCCCGACGACGCCGAGATCCACGCCGACGGCGTCCTGGAACCCGTGGCCAGAGAAGTCGACAGCGCCAGGAGACTGATCAGACAGACCACCCCGGCCAACCGGGACCACTGAGGCCCGACGGGCCGTCGTCGTGAGCGGGGGCCCGCGGTCCAGGACGGTGCTGGTGGGCGCGACAGGGTTCGAACCTGCGACCGCTCGCTTGTAAGGCGAGAGCTCTACCGCTGAGCTACGCGCCCGGGAGCGGCCCCACCGTAGCGGGGCCCACCGGGTTCAGGAGGCCAGCGCGGCCACGGCGTCCTTCCAGCCGGTCTGGGCGCGGGCGTCGCCGGGGCCGTTGACCTCGGTGAAGGCGACCTTCCCCTCGGCGTCGACGAGGAAGGTGCCGCGGTTGGCCATGCCGGCGACGTCGAAGAACGTGCCGTAGGCCTTCGCGACCTCGCCGTGCGGCCAGAAGTCGCTGAGCAGCGGGAAGTCGAAGCCCTGCTCGTCCTTCCACGCCTTGAGCGTGGGCGCCGGGTCGCAGGAGACGGCGACGACGGTGACGCCGGCGTCGGTGTAGGTGGCGAGGTCGTCGCGCAGCTGGCAGAGCTCACCGGTGCAGATGCCGGAGAACGCGAACGGGTAGAAGACGACGAGCACCGGGCTGCCGCGGTGCTCGGACAGCGTGAAGGGCTGACGGTCGGAGTCGGACAGCGTGAAGTCGGGGGCGGTGTCACCGACGGAGAGGCTCATGCGGCGATCCTGCCGCACGAGCCCCTGCCGTGGGTTCAGCGCTTGGAGCGGGCGGCCTTGGGGGTGACCAGGCGGATGCCGGCCCACTCCTTGGCAGCGGAGATGCTGCTGGTCTGCTGGAGTCCGGCGGTGGGTGCGGCCTCGGTGACGTCCCCGGGCTCGACGTGGCCGGCGCGGCCGGACTTGGGGGTCAGCAGCCAGACGACGCCCTCGTCGGCGAGGGCGGCCAGGGAGTCCACGAGGGCGTCGATCAGGTCGCCGTCCTCCTCGCGCCACCACAGCAGGACGACATCGGCCACCTCGTCGGAGTCCTCGTCGACCATCTCGCCGCCGGAGACGTCCACGACGGAGTCGCGCAGGTCCTCGTCGGCGTCTTCGTCCCAGCCGAGCTCCTGCACGACCATGCCCGGCTTGATCCCCAGCCGGGCCGCCATGCTGGCGCTGCCCGAGTCGACGCTCATCCCTGCTCGTCCTCCATGTGCTCAGTGAACCGGTTGTGTGTGTCCGGGGTGCGTCGCGGTGCCGCGACGCGCCCGGGTCGGTGCGTCAGTGTGTCCGACGGAGCGCCGCAGCGGTAGCCGAGCCTGCTCATCCCGGGCAGGCGGCGTCCAGTTGGTCGAAGGCGGCACTCAGTGCCGTGGCGTCGAGGCCCCCGCCGGACCGCATCGCCGCACCCAGCGCCGTGGCCTGGTCGAGCACGGCCTGCCCGGCGGTGCGGACCGCACCCTCCGGGGCCTCGGCGACCGATCCCTGGTTGTCCGCGACGGCCTGGTCCAGCGCGGCGGCGACCTGCTCGGTGGGCACCGGTGGCGGGGTGCCGGCGGCGGTGGCGGCCTGCCAGTCGAGGTACTGGCTGTCCGCGTCGATGAACCCCAGGTCGAGGAAGACGCAGACCAGGGTCTCGTCGAGGTCCTCGTCGGCGATGGTCGGCGAGGGCGAGGGCGAGGAGGGTGCGGACGACGACGAGCTGGTGGTGGTCGCGCTCGTCGTCCCTGCTGCCGTGGCCGCGCCGGGCACCGTGCTCGTACAGCCGGGGAGGGCCAGCGCCCCGGCCGCGAGCGAGGCCGCCAACAGTCCCCTGG
>JAOPVM010000159.1 GCA_025966215.1 Klenkia sp. | reverse complement strand
CGGTCAGCAGGCCCCGGCCCAGCGAGGACTGCGAGCGGGCCAGCCGGGAACGCAGCCGCACCAGCCGGCCGGCCGAGGGCGGCGGGGTGTCGAAGACCAGGCCGGGCTCGGGCTCGGCCGGGGGCAGGTCGACCGGGGGCAGCAGCTCGTCCTCGACCGGGGGTGCCGTGCCCGGACGGGCCGGCGCGGTGGTGGCGGCCGTGGACCCGGTCCCGGGGCGCGGCCGGGTCAGCGTGGTGCCCGACGCGGCGTCGTCGTCCAGCCGGGCGGTCCGGCGTCCCCGGCCGACGAGCAGACCCACCCCGGCGAGCAGGGCGATGACGACGATCGCGACGGCGATCAGCACGAACTCCATGACAGGAGTCTCCCAGCCGGGCCTGGGCGGGACACGGGACGGTGCGGGAAGGTGGAGGGCGTGCCGGAATCCCCTCGCCTGCTGCTCGGCCCGCTGCTGCGCCACGTCGACCCGGTGTCGGCGACCGTCTGGGTGGAGACCACCGCCCCGTGCACGGTCCGGGTGCTCGACGCGCAGGCCCGCACCTTCTGCGTGGCCGGGCACCACTACGCCCTGGTCGTGATCGAGGGGCTGGAGCCCGGCAGCACCACGCCCTACGACGTGACCCTGGACGGGGCGCCGGTGTGGCCGCCGCTGCACAGCTCGTTCCCGCCGAGCCGGATCCGCACCCCCGGCCGTCCCGGCCCCTTCCGGATCGCGTTCGGCTCCTGCCGGTACGCCTCCCCTGCTGCCGTGGACGTGCGCGACGGCATCGCCCCGGACGCGCTGGACTCCTACGCGGTGCAGCTGGCCGACCTGCCCGAGGACCGGTGGCCCGACGCCCTGGTGCTGCTCGGGGACCAGGTCTACGCCGACGAGACCACCCCGGCGACGCAGGCCTGGCTCGCCCAGCGCCGCGACCTGTCCCAGCCGCCGGGGGCGCAGGTCGCCGACTTCGAGGAGTACACCCGGCTCTACCGGGAGTCCTGGGGCGACCCCGAGGTCCGCTGGCTGCTCTCCACGATCCCGTCCTCGATGATCTTCGACGACCACGAGATGATCGACGACTGGAACACCTCGGCCGCGTGGCGGGACTCCGTGGTCGACCAGCCGTGGTGGCGCACCCGGATCACCGGCGGGCTGACCAGCTACTTCGTCTACCAGCACCTGGGCAACCTCAGCCCGGCCGAGCTGGACGCGAACGCCACGTGGCAGGCGATGCGCGGGCAGGAGGACGCCGAGCCGATGCTGCGCGAGATGGCCGAGGGCGCCGATGGCGACCCGACCGCGTTCCGCTGGAGCTACGTGCGGCACTGGGACCACGTCCGGCTGGTCATGGTGGACAGCCGGGCCGGCCGGGTGCTGGCCGAGAACGACCGGCAGATCCTGGACGACGTCGAGTTCGGCTGGGTGGAGTCCGCGCTGGCCCAGGCGTCGGCCGACGGGGTGGACCACGTGCTGATCGGCACGTCCCTGCCCTGGCTGCTGCCGCACGCCATCCACGACATCGAGCGGTGGGACGAGACCCTCGCCGTCCGGCACCACCGGCGTCGGCTGGGTCGGGCGGCGGAGAAGCTGCGCCAGGCCGCCGACCTCGAGCACTGGGCCGCCTTCGGTTCGTCCTTCGAGCGGCTGGGCGCGGCCCTGGTGGCCCTGGCCCGCGGCGAGCACGGGACGCCGCCGGCGACCGCGCTGGTGCTCTCCGGCGACGTGCACCACGCCTACGCCGCCGAGCTGACCCGCCCCGGTGACCTGACCAGCCGGGTGCACCAGCTGACCGTCTCCCCGCTGCACAACAAGGCCCCGCACGCCATCGAGATCGGCTTCCGGGTGGGCTGGAGCCGGTGGGCCCGGGCGCTGACCGGGTCGATCACGAGACTGGCCCGGGTGCCGCGGACCGGCCTGGTCTGGGAGAAGCAGGCCGGTCCGTTCTTCGGCAACGAGCTCGGCGAGCTGGTGCTCGACGGCGCCCACGCCCGGTTCCGGCTCTGGGCCACCAGCCGGGACGACGACGGCACCCCCCGGTTCACCCGGGTGCTGGACACCGAGCTGTCCTGAGTCAGGCCCGCGGGTCGGCCAGCACGTCGCGCCAGGAGTGCTGCGGGGACCAGCCGAGCATCGTGCGGGCCTTCTCGATCGAGTAGAAGGTCTCGTGCGGGCCCATCTCCCGGCGCACCTCGACGCCCTCGTAGAACTGCGCCCGGATCTCCTCGGTGGTCGCAGCCACCGAGGTGTCGGCGTTGGCCACGTTGAAGACCTGGTAGCCCAGCCCGTCGGTCCGCAGGCACCGCTCGACCAGCTGACCGAGGTCCCGGGTGTCGATGTAGGCGAACACGTTGCGCCGGCGCAGCGCAGGGTCGGTGAGGAAGGCGGGGAACAGCTGCTCGTACTCGTGCGGCTCGATGACGTTGTTGATCCGCAGGCCGTAGACGTCGGTGCCGGTGCGCGCCTGGAACGACCGCGCGGTCACCTCCCCGGCGACCTTGCTCATGGCGTAGGAGTCCTCGGGGACCGTCGGGTGCTCCTCGTCGACCGGCACGTACAGCGGCTTCCGCTCGCCCTGGGCGAAGCAGATGCCGTAGGTGGTCTCCGAGGAGGCGAAGACGACCTTGCGGATGCCGAGGCGGGTCGCGGCCTCCAGGACGTTGTAGGTGCTCAGGGTGTTCGTGGCGTACGTCGTCCCGTCGGCGGCCAGCATGATGGCCGGCACCGCGGCGAAGTGCACCACCGCGTCGTAGGCCGGCACCGCGGGCAGGTCCATCTCGGCCGGG
>JAOPVM010000146.1 GCA_025966215.1 Klenkia sp. | reverse complement strand
GCCGGTCAGATCTTGGGACTCATAATCCCTGGGTCGTGGGTTCGAGCCCCACCCGCCCCACTCAGCTTCACCTGCGGATTCACCCGGCAAGCCGCTGACCTCGCCGGACGTCTGGCCGCCCGGTGGGCACACGGTGGGCACGGAGCCTTGCCGTCAAGATCGACAATCGGGCAGCAAGCCGTTTACCTGCACCTACATCGGTGGGGCGGGTGGGGCTCGAACCCACGACCCAGGGATTATGAGTCCCATGCTCTGACCGGCTGAGCTACCGCCCCTCGTGTGCGGACAGCGTGCCATGCGGGTTGACTCGGGCCATGGACGCCGCCGCCCTGCGCGAGATGCAGGCCCCGATCAAGCAGACCTACAAAGACGACCCGTCGGCGGCGATCGCCGACCTGCACGCGGTCGGTGACTTCCGGGACGACGGGATCACCGCCACCATCGACACCTGGTCGGGCCCGCAGCGGGCCGGCTTCCACCCCACCACCGGCGGTGACGGCTCGGACGCCTGCTCCGGGGACATGCTGCTCCAGGCCCTGCTGGGCTGCGCCGGGGTGACCCTGCGCTCGGTGGCCACCGCGATGAGCATCGAGATCCGCAGCGCGAAGCTCACCGCGCACGGCCGGATGGACGCGCGCGGCACGCTGGGGGTCTCCCGGGAGGCGCCGGTCGGGATGACCGGGATCGAGGTGGTCGCCGAGGTCGACACCGATGCCGACGACGCCAAGCTGGCCAAGCTCGCCGAGCTGACCGAGCGGTACTGCGTGGTCGCCCAGACCCTCAAGGACGCCCCCACGATGACGGTGCGCCGCGCCTGACCCTCGAGACCGAGAACGCCCCGCCGCAGACCTCTGCGGCGGGGCGTTCTGCGTGCTGGGGACCGGTGCCGGGGGAGCTCAGTCCTCGGCGAGGGCGGCGCAGACGCCGCAGGCCGGCGTGCGCCGAGCGTCGGGCCACTCGGCGGCGGCGTCGGCGCGGGCCACCTGGCGCCCGCAGAGGGAGAACACGACGCCGGCAGGGCCCTCCTCCACGGCGTGCCAGGGGCCGCTGGAGTCCACGATCCCGGTGTTCACGGCGCCGTTCCAGAGCACCTGGACCGCGGCCTGGCCGCAGACGAAGGTCTCCCGGGTGGCGGTTGCGTGCCGCCCTCGGCGTTGGGTCGATGTCACCCGCAGACAGTGACACCGACACGGACCGTGACCGGTCGTCCGACACGCACGTTGCGTAACGAGAAGGTCACGAGCGGCAACTGCCCAGGTGAGCTGGGTGGGCGCCGTGACGGTGAGTCCCACCAGTCACATGAACAACATCTGGCACATCTGGCCCAGCGATCCGAACCCGCGCTGGCGCTCGGGCGTGGTAGTCGGGCACACTGATCCGAGCACGCTGAACCGCCCGTGGCGTACTGCTGCACCACCATCCGAGTCAGGTCCGTTGGGGAAGACGAGACCCGTCTTGAACCGATGGAGGTGCGCTGTGCAACGACGGTCGACGCAGGGTGTGGTCTTCGTGCACGCGTGCCCGAAGGCCCTGTGCCAGCACGTCGAGTGGTCCCTCGAGAGGGTCATCGGCGCGCCGGTGAGTTTGACGTGGGCCGAACAGCCCGCGACGCACGGCTCCTTCCGGGCCGAGGTGTCCTGGACCGGCAGCGCCGGTACCGGCTCGAAGCTGGTGGCTGCCCTGAAGCAGTGGCCCATGCTGCGCTTCGAGGTCACCGAGGAGCCCAGCCAGGGCAGTGACGGCGAGCGGATGTCCTACGTGCCCGGGCACGGCGTCTTCCGGACGCCCATGTCGGCCAACGGCGACCTGATGATCACCGAGCAGCAGCTCCGGCACCTGGCCGCCACCGCGACCAGCGTCGAGGCCTTCCGCCACGGCGTCGACGACCTCCTCGGCGCCGCCTGGGACGACGACCTCGAGGCGCACCGGCACGCCGGCGACGGCGCTCCCCCCACCTGGCTGCACCAGGTCGTCTGACGACCCGGTCCAGCCCGCCTGCCCCGTCGGCCCCCTGACCCCGGACGGACCCCACGCAGGCAGTACGACACAGCGGCCCGACACCCTCACGGGTGCCGGGCCGCAGTGTCGGTCAGAGCGGGATGTTGCCGTGCGCCCCTCGGCCTGCCGGGGCCGCGGCCAGCGCGGCGACCAGGCGGCGCTTGGTCTGCGCGGGCTCGACGACCTCGTCGACCACACCGATCTCCTGGGCCCGGGCGACGCCACCGGCGATCCGCTCGTGCTCGGTGGCCAGCTGGGCGTGCAGCGCCTCGCGCTCGCCGGGCTGGGCGGCGGCGAGCTTCTTGCGGTGCAGGATGCCGACCGCTGCCTTGGCGCCCATGACGGCCACCTCGGCGCCCGGCCAGGCGTAGACGGCGGTGGCGCCGAGGGACCGGGAGTTCATCGCGATGTACGCGCCGCCGTAGGACTTGCGCGTCACCAGCGTCACCCGGGGGACGACGGCCTCGGCGAAGGCGTGCAGCAGCTTGGCGCCGCGGCGCACCACGCCGTCCCACTCCTGGCCGACGCCGGGCAGGTAGCCGGGGACGTCGACCAGGACGACCAGTGGCACACCGAACGCGTCGCACATGCGGACGAACCGGGCCGCCTTCTCCGCCGAGGGGGAGTCCAGGCAGCCGCCCAGGCGCAGCGGGTTGTTGGCGATGACGCCGACCGTGCGCCCGGCCATCCGGCCCAGCGCGGTGATGATGTTGGGCGCGTACCGGCTCTGCAGCTCCAGCGGCGGGCCGTCCAGGATCGAGGCGACCAGTGGCTTGACGTCGTAGGCCCGCTGCCGGGCCTCGGGCAGCAGCGCCGAGAGGTCGACGTCCGGCTCGCCCTCTGCCGGGGCGAAGGTGCCCTGCGCGGCCAGCAGGTCCACCGCCTGACGGGCGGTGTCGAGGGCGTCCTGCTCGGTCTCGGTGACGATGTGCACCACGCCGGACCGGCGGCCGTGGGTGTCCGGCCCGCCCAGGGACTCCATGTCGACCTGCTCGCCGGTGACCGAGCGGACGACGTCCGGGCCGGTGACGAACACTCGGCCCGCCGGGCCCATGACCACCAGGTCGGTGAGCGCCGGGCCGTAGGCGGCGCCACCGGCGGCCGGGCCGAGCACCACGGAGATCTGCGGGATCCGGCCCGAGGCCCGGATCATCCCGGCGAACACCTCGCCGACGGCGTGCAGGGCGGTGACGCCCTCGGCCAGCCGGGCACCGCCGGAGTGCCAGATGCCGATGACCGGCACCCGCTCGCGCAACGCGGCGTCGATGGCGTCGACCACGTGCCGGCAGCCGTCCACGCCCATCGCGCCGCCCATGATCGTGGCGTCGGTGCAGTAGGCGATCGCCGGGGATCCCTGGACCAGCCCGCGGGCCGCCATCACCCCGGAGGTGTCCCGGGCCGCCAGCGGCGCCATGGTGCCGGTGTCGAAGAACCGGGCGAGCCGGTCCTCGGGGTCACGCGGGTCGGGGGTGACGGCGGTGGGGGCGGGGTGGACGGTGGTCATCGGACCTCCAGTGGTGACGGGATCAAGCGGTCGTGAAGACCAGCGCGATGTTGTGGCCGCCGAACCCGAAGGAGTCGTTGACGGCGGCGGAGAAGGTCGCCTTGCGAGGCTCCCCGCGGACGATGTCCAGGGCCTGGACGGCGGCGGCGTCGTCCAGCTGCTCGATGTTGGCGGTGCCGGGGACGACCTGGTCGCGCAGGGCGAGCAGGCAGAACACCGACTCCAGGGCGCCGGCGGCACCGAGCAGGTGGCCGGTCTGGCTCTTGGTGGCCGTCACCGCGGCGTGGTCGCCGATGGCGCCGAGGATCGCGGCGGCCTCGGCGACGTCACCGACCGGGGTGGAGGTGGCGTGGGCGTTGACGTGGCCGATGTCGGAGGCCGACAGCCCGGCGTCGCGGAGCGCGGCCCCGATGGCGCGCTGGGCGCCCTCGCCCTCGGGGTGCGGGGCGACGAGGTCGGAGCCGTCGGAGGTGGCCCCGGCGCCGGCGACGGTGCCGTAGACCTTGGCGCCGCGGGCCTTCGCGGCGTCCGCGCGCTCGAGCACCAGGCACGCGGCGCCCTCGGCGAGCACGAAACCGTCGCGGCCGGCGTCGAAGGGACGGGAGGCGTGCTCGGGGTCGTCGTTGCGGGTGCTCATCGCCCGCATGGAGGCGAAACCGGCCATCGGCAGCGGGTGCACGCAGGCCTCGGCGCCGCCCACGAGGACGACGTCGGCGCGGTCCAGGCGGAGCATGTCCAGGCCCCAGCGGATCGCCTCGGCGCCCGAGGCGCAGGCGCTGACCGGGGCGTGCACGCCACCGCGGGCACCGATCGCCAGGCCGACGGCTGCGGCCGGGCCGTTGGGCATCAGCATGGGGATGGTGAAGGGGGAGACCCGCTTGGGGCCCTTCTCCTCCAGGATGTCGTCCTGGTCGAGCAGGGTCATGGCACCACCGATGCCGGTGCCGATGACCACGGCGATGCGCAGCGCGTCGTAGCCGGCGTCCCCGGCCCCGGAGTCGCTCCAGGCCTCCTCGGCGGCGACGACGGCGACCTGCTGGCTGCGGTCGAGCCGGCGGGAGCGGACCCGGTCGATCTTCTCCGAGGGCTCCTGGGCCAGGCGGGCGACGAGCTTGGCCGGGAAGGGGTCGACCCAGGCGTCGGTGATGCGGGTGACCCCGGACCGCCCGGTCAGCAGTGCGTCCCAGGTGGAGGCGACGTCGGCCCCGAGGGGCGTGGTGGCACCGAGTCCGGTGACGACGACGTCTGTGGTGGTGACGGGCATGGCGGTTCCTCCTGGGGCGTGCTGGCCGGGGCGGCCGGGATCAGGGACGAGCCGGAGGCTCGGTCAGCCGTTGTTCTTCTCGATGAAGGAGATGGCGTCGCCGACGGTCTTGATGCCGCCGAGCTCGTCATCGGGGATGGCGACACCGAACTTGTCCTCGACGGCGGTGGCGATCTCCACCATCGACAGCGAGTCGACGTCGAGGTCCTCGGTGAAGGACTTCTCGGGGGTGGCGTCGGCGGGGGCGACCCCAGCCACCTCCTCCAGGATCTCGGCCAGGCCGGTCTGGATCTCCGCGGTGCTGCTCAAGGCGTTGTCCTCTCTCGAGTGTGGGCCGGCAGCAGGGTGCTGACGACGGTCCGGGGCAGGTGCCCCGGGGGTCTGGGGTGGGTCAGGGCATCCGGAGGACCTGACCGGCGAAGGTCAGGCCCGCGCCGTAGCCGAGGACCAGGCAGAGGTCACCGCTCTTGGCCTCGCCGGACTCCTGCAGGGCGGCCAGCGCCAGCGGCACCGACGCCGAGGACGTGTTGCCGGCCCGCACGATGTCGCGGGCGATGACGGTGGACTCCGGCAGTCCGAGCCGCTTGGCCATCAGCTCGATGATCCGCAGGTTGGCCTGGTGCGGGGCGAACACGTCGATGTCGGCGGCGGTGACGCCGGCGGCGTCCATCGCCTCCTGCAGGACGTCGGTGAGCTTGGTGGTGGCCCAGCGGTAGACCGCCTGACCGGCCATCGTGATGTGCTCGGTGCCCTGCGGGATGGCGATGGCGTCGCGCTGGTCGCCGTCGCTGCCCCACACGACCGGGCCGACGCCGGGGGTGTCGCTGGCGCCGAGCACCATCGCGCCGGCACCGTCGGCGAAGATCACCGCGGTGGCGCGGTCGGTCTGGTCGGTGACGTCGGAGAGCCGCTCGGCCCCGACCACCAGCGCGGTGCGGGCCGAACCGGCCCGGATGGCGTCGGCGGCGGCCGACAGCGCGTAGCAGAAACCGGCGCAGCCGGCGTTGACGTCGTAGGCACCGGGCCGGGCCAGGCCCAGCCGGTGGGCGACCTCGGGGCCGGCGCCGGGGATCTGGGTGGCCAGGCTGGCGCTGGCCACGATCACCAGGTCGACGTCGGCCGCGGTGAGCCCGCTGGCGTCGAGGGCCTGCTGACCCGCCGCGACCGACATCTCGACGAGGGACTCGCCGTCCCCGGCCCAGCGGCGCTCGGCGATGCCGACCCGGGTCTGGATCCACTCGTCGTTGGTGTCCATCACCTGGGCCAGCTCGTCGTTGGTCACCCGGCGCCGGGGGCGGTAGGCGCCGATGCCCAGCACGCGGGCGCCCGCGGCGCCGGTGGGGAGCTGGATCGCCGCGGCGCTCATGCCGACACCTCCGGATACAGCCTGGCCAGCGGGTCACCGGCGTCGACGAGGTCGCCCTCGGCGACCAGCCACTCGGCGAGCACACCGTCGTAGCCGGCGGCGACGTCGACGGTCTCCCGACGTCCGGTCACCGTGGCGAGCTTGGTGCCGGCGGGGAGGCGCGTGCCCTCGGTGACGTCGGCGGGGGAGACGGAGCCGCGGGCGGGGGAGACGACGACCCGCCAGTCGGGCTGGTGCTCGGCCTCGGCGCGGCCGCGCTCGGCGGCGATCAGCTCGCGGGCCCGGTCCAGGTCGGCCGGGCCGGTGATCGCGAGGATCTCCACGTCGTGCCGGCCCTTCCAGTCGCGCTTGGCCAACCCGGCCAGGGCGCCGGCCGGGGGCAGCTCGAGCACGGCGGTGACGCCCAGCTCACGCAGGGTGTCCAGGCAGGCGTCGAAGCGCACCGGGTTCGTCACCTGGCTCACCAGCCGGTTCAGCACGCCGGCACCGGTCTCGACCGCCGAGCCGTCCTTGTTCGACACCAGCAGCCGGGAGGGCTGGGCCGGGCGGAGTCCGCCGATCAGGCCCTCGAGCGTCGTCCGGGCGCCGGCCATGTACTCGGTGTGGAAGGCGCCGGCGACCGACAGCGGCATGACCCGGGCCTTGGTGGGCGGGTCGGCCCTGAGCGCGGCGAGGCCGTCGAGGGAGCCGGCGGCGACGACCTGACCGGCGCCGTTGACGTTGGCCGGGGTGAGCCCGTGGGACTCGATCGCGGCCAGCACCTCGGCGGGGTCGCCGCCCAGCACGGCGGACATGCCGGTGGGGGTCTGCGCGCAGGCGGCGGCCATCGCCCGGCCGCGGACGGCGGTCAACGCGATCGCGGCCTCGACGGTCAGCACGCCGGCGAGCACCGCGGCAGTCAGCTCCCCGACGCTGTGCCCGGCGATGACGACGTCGCGCCCGGCCTGGGGGGTGTGCGCCACCGGGCCGGGCAGACCACCGAGCTCGCGAGCCACGAACAGCGACATCGCGACGACCAGCGGCTGGGTGACCGCGGTGTCCTTGATCGCCTCGGCGTCACCGGTGGTGCCGAGCTCGAGGAGGTCGGCGCCGGCGATGGCACCGGCCCAGCGGAAGAAGGACTCAGCGCCGGGGAGCTCCAACCAGTCGGTCAGCATCCCGGGCTTCTGGGCCCCCTGGCCGGGGGCGAGGACGGCGAGCACGTGGACCACCGTGCCAGTCGGGGACGATTCCCGGGCGGACGGGGACCACGAAGATCATGGGTGGTCTCTTGGAGGATCCCCACAAAGACGCTGCCGTCAACCGGGGTGGTGCCGGTGTGTCCGACGGGAGAGCCCACAGCGAGGGCTCAGGACCAGAGGGACCGGCTGCCCTCCAGCTCGGCCAGTGCCAGGGCGATCTGCAGGGTCCAGCCGCCCCGGGGGTCGGTGGCCGACCACCCGGTCAGCTCGGTCGCCCGCTTGAGGCGGTAGCGGACGGTGTTGGGGTGCACGAAGAGCGCCCGCGCGGTGGCCTCCAGGTTGCCCCCGCTGGCCAGCACCGCCCGCACGGTGTCCAGCACCTCGCCGCCGGCGGCCTGCAGCGGGAGCGCGACCCGTTCGGCCAGCGCGACCCGGGCCAGCGGGTC
>JAOPVM010000124.1 GCA_025966215.1 Klenkia sp. | reverse complement strand
GGGCGACGCCGTGCTCGCCCGGATCGGTGCCGAGCAGGCCGCGGCACCCGTCCCGTTGCGCCGCCGTCGCTGGGCCCCGGCGGCCGCCGCCGTCGGGATCGCCGCGGCCGGGGTGGGCATCGGCTGGGTGGCCCGCCCGGTGCCCGACCCGCTCCCGCTGGAGGCCGTCGCCGTCCAGGTCGCCGACCCCGACCTCGCGGCCACCGCGGACGTCGTGCCGCACACCTGGGGCATGGAGGTGCAGCTCAGCGGGGAGGGGTTCACCGCCGGCGAGGTCTACCGGGTGCAGGTCACCGGGGTCGACGGCGGCAGCGTCCCGGCCGGGGAGTTCCTCGGCATCGGCCCCGGCCAGCTCGACTGCAACCTCAACAGCTCGGTGCTCCGCGAGGACGCCGCCGGGTTCGAGGTGCTCGACAGCACCGGTGCCGTCGTCCTCGTGTCGGACTTCTGACCCGGGTGGGTGAACGGCGGGCCCTCGGCCCCCGCACCCCCCGGTGACCAGCATCACCGAGCCGGGAGTCCGGCCGTGACCCGCACCCGCACCGCCCTGCTGCGCCCGGCCACCTCCACCCGCGCGTTCACCGCGATGGCCACCCCCGACACGGTGATCGACAACGACGGCGTGGCCGCGCGCGGCGAGCCCGGCGCCTCCGGCACCTCCACGTACATGATCAACTCCGACACCGAGGTGATCTGCTACGACATCAGCCTCACCGGGGTCACCCCGCCGTACCAGTCCCCGGCCAAGACCGCGACGCGCATCCACCAGGGCGACGTCGGGCAGGCCGGCCCGCCGCGGATCGCGTTCCCGAACCCCGAGGACGACGGCTCGGGCACCCTGACCAGCTCCGGTTGCCTGCAGGGGCCCTTCACCACCGGCGTGCTCGCCAACGGCACGGACACCGGGGAGGGCTTCACGCTCGACCAGATCGAGGCCGACCCGTCGGCGTTCTTCACCGACACGCACACCGCGGCCTTCGCCGCCGGGGCCGTGCGCGGCCAGCTGACCGCCATCCCGGTCGGCGGCGTCGAGACCGGCGCCGGCGGCAACCTCCGCAGCGGCCGGTGACGGGTCGTCGGGCACCGCCGTCGGCCTCCTCGGCGGCACCGCGTTCCTGGCTGCCGGTGGGGCGTTGGGCGACCCGTGTGACAGGGTCACCGGTCGTGGTGAACGTGCTGTCGATCCAGTCCCACGTGGCCTACGGGCACGTCGGCAACTCCTCCGCGGTCTTCCCGCTGCAGCGCCTCGGGCACGAGGTCTGGCCGGTGCACACCGTCCAGTTCTCCAACCACACCGGGTACGGCGCCTGGACCGGCCGGGTCTTCGACGGCCAGGCAGTCGAGGAGGTCGTGGACGGCATCGACGCCCGTGGCGTGCTGGGCAGCTGCGACGCGGTGCTCTCGGGCTACCTGGGTTCGGCCGACATCGGGCACGCCGTCGTCGGCACCGTGGCCCGGGTGCGCGCGGCCAACCCGGCCGCCGTCTACTGCTGCGATCCGGTGATCGGCGACGTCGGCCGGGGGGTGTTCGTCCGGCCGGGGATCGCGGAGTTCATGCGCGACACCGCGGTGCCCGCCGCCGACGTGGTCACCCCCAACCACTACGAGCTGGACCTGCTCACCGGCACGACGACGAGGACCCTCGACCAGGTGCGCGACGCCGTCGCCGCCCTCCAGGCCACCGGCCCGCGGGTCGTGCTGACCACCAGCCTGGACGTCGAGGACACCCCCGACGACGCGGTCGACCTGCTGGCCAGCGAGGGCGGCCGGCACTGGCGGGTGCGCACCCCCAGGCTCGACGTGTCGGTCAACGGCGCCGGGGACGCCATCGCCGCGCTGTTCCTGGCGCACTGGCTGTCCACCGGCTCGGCCGGGGAGGCGCTGGGGCGGGCGGCGGCCTCGGTGTTCGGCCTGCTGCGGACGACGGCCGAGGCCGGCAGCCGGGAGATCCTGCTGGTCGCGGCGCAGCAGGAGTTCGTCTCCCCCACCCGCACCTTCGACGTCGACGAGGTCTGAGCCGGCCCGGTCCGGGGTCTGAGCCCGCTGCGGCGGCGCAGACCGGGCAGGCCGAGGAGGAGCCCGCCCCGCGACGGCTGGCACGGCAGCAGCACTGACCGCTCCCTGACGGTGCAGTCGGCCGGCCTGACGGCGCTCAGTCGGGGCTGCGCTGGAAGAGCCGGGACAGCACGATCTCGGTCTGCGTGCCGGTGACGTCGGGGAGCACCCGGATCCGCTGGATGACCTCCTCCAGGTGCCGGACGTCGCGGGTCTGCACGTGCACGACCGCGTCGGCGACGCCGGAGACGGTCCAGGCGCTGACCACCTCGGTGATCGCGGTGTAGTCCGCGGTCAGCCGGTCCGGGGACACCACCCCGGAGTAGGACACCTCCACGTAGGCCTCGGTCGACCAGCCCAGCGCCGCCGGGTCGACGATCGCGGCGAACCCGGAGATCGCCCCCGAGGCCACCAGCCGGTCCACCCGGCGCTTGGTGGCCGGTGCGCTGAGCCCGACGTCCGCGCCGATCTCGGCGAAGGTCGCCCGGCCGTCCCGGCGGAGGAAGGCCACGATGCCGCGGTCGATGTCGTCGACGTCCATCGGCAGACCGTTGCACGCGAGCGCCTGTAGACGCAACGGATCTCCACCAGAACGCAGGTGTCGCACATCGACTGCGTACGGGGCGGCCGGGAGCATGGGTGTCACCACCCGCGCCACCCCAGGAGCCACCCGATGTCCGCACCCACGCTGCAGGCCGCCCCCGCGACGAGACCGCTCCGCACCGCGCGCACCCGGCACTACGCGATGTGTCCGCCCACCCACTTCGACGTCGTCTACGCGATCAACCCGTGGATGCACCCGGGCACCCCGGTGGACGTGGACCGGGCGCTGTCCCAGTGGGCCGGGCTGGTCGCGGTGTTCGAGTCCCTGGGCCACCGGGTCGACGTGCTCCCGCCGGCCCCGGGCCTGCCGGACATGGTGTTCGCGGCGAACGGGGCCACCGTGGTGGACGGTCGGGCGCTGGGCGCCTCGTTCGCGCACGCCGAGCGGCGGGCCGAGGCCGACCTGCACGCCGGGTTCCTCACCGACCTGGGCATCGAGGTGCACCGCCCGCAGCACGTCAACGAGGGCGAGGGCGACTTCGCCGTCGCCGGTGACTGGCTGCTGGCCGGCACCGGCTTCCGCACCTCGACCGCCGCGCACGCCGAGGCCCAGGAGCTCTTCGGCCGGCCGGTGGTCACCCTGCACCTGGTGGACCCGCGCTTCTACCACCTGGACACCTGCCTGACCGTGCTCGACGACCTGCACGGGCAGGCCACGGTCGCCTGGTACCCGCCGGCGTTCTCGGCGGGGAGCCAGGCCGTCGTCGCCAGGTTGTTCCCCGACGCCCTCGAGGCCTCCGAGGCCGACGCGCTGGCCTTCGGGCTGAACGCGGTGTCCGACGGACGGCACGTGGTGCTGCCGCAGCAGGCCGGGCAGCTGGCCGCCGACCTCGCGGCGCGCGGCTTCGAGCCGGTCGGGGTGGACCTCTCGGAGCTGCTGGCGGCCGGGGGCAGCGTGAAGTGCTGCACCCAGGAGCTGCGCGCCCCACGGACCAGCTGACACCCTGCACGTCATGAGCGCACCGAGCGGCATCGACCCGACCGTCCTGCCGAGCGGACCGGGCTGTGTGGAGTGCGAGGCCACCGGCTCCTGGTGGTTCCACCTGCGGCGGTGCGCGCAGTGCGGGCACGTCGGCTGCTGCGACAGCTCACTGGGCACGCACGCCACCGCGCACGCCCAGGAGAGCGGGCACCCGGTGATCACGAGCTACGAGCCCGGTGAGGACTGGTTCTTCGACCACCGCACCCAGGGAACGGTCGACGGCCCCGAGCTCGCCGCGCCGACCAGCCACCCCGCCGACCAGCCCACCCCCGGCCCGGTCGGCCGGGTGCCTGCGGACTGGGTGGCCCAGCTCGGCGGCTGAGCTCAGTCGGGGACGACGTGCACCGCGGCCTCCTCCGCCGAGGCCCCGGCGCCGTCGATCCCCTCGTCCTCGGCACTGCCGTCCTCCCCGGCCAGCAGGCGCCCGGCCCGCCGGTCACCGACCTGGTCGTCGCGCAGCTCGCCGTCGGTGTCGGAGGAGTCGCCCAGCCCGTCGTCGTCCCCGTCGTCCCCCGGACCGTCGGGCAGCTCGCGGGCCAGGCGCCCGGCCAGCGGTTCCCCGGCCGACTCCTCCTCCCCCGTGGTGCCCCAGTCGGTGCTGGCCCAGGGCCGCTCCGCCGGGGACCAGCCCGGGTCGAGGACGTCGTCCACCCCGCCGTCCGGACCGGTCCCGTCGAGGCTGTCCCCGGGTTCCAGCACCCCGGAGTCGTCGGCGGAGTCGGGACTGTCGGGTGAGTCGATGCGGTCCACACCCCGATCCTGGACGGCGACCTCCCCGCCTGACCAGGGTCCTCAGTCGGGCAGTCGCTCGGCCAGCCGGCGCAGGTCGGCCGCGGTGGCCGGCTCCAAGGGCAGCTGGTCGACCACGGCGAGCAGCTCGTCGCGCTCCAGGCCCTCGGCCAGCAGGGCGTCGAGCACCCGGGTGGTCTCCGCGGGCGGCACCGGCGTGGGCACCCCGG
>JAOPVM010000112.1 GCA_025966215.1 Klenkia sp. | reverse complement strand
TCGCGCCCGAGGGCGAGGCGGCGCTGGGCTCGGAGCAGGCGACCGAGCAGCTGCTCCAGCTGGTGATGCCCGGCAGGGACACCGTGGCGGCGCACCGGGCGCCCGGTGCCGCTGACGACCCCGGGCGAGGCCCGCCTCGAGGCGGGGAGGGGTCGGTCAGCGGGTGGCGCGGATGGACGTGCTGGTGGTGGACAGCGGGGCCCAGGCGTCGGGGTGCTTCTGGCCGGAGTCGACGACCCAGCCCGGGGTGCGGGTGGCCGTCGTCGTCCCGCGGCCGGCAGCCGGGCGGGCGCTGAGGCTCACGATCAGGGCCAGCAGCACCAGCAGGCCCACCAGCACACCACCGACGATCACGAGTGTCTCCATCATGGGGATGACGTTACGTATGCGGACCGTTCCGTCGCGTGAGCAGAAGTCACCGAACATCGGCGGGCAACTGCAGGGGACTCTGACAGACCTCGTCCCACCCGCCCCAGCGGTCCCGGTGGTCGGGTCGCACGTCCAGCTCGACGGTCAGCTCGGTCGCCGGGCCGGGCGGTCCGCCGGGTCGGCGTCCCGTCGTCCCCGCCGCCGCGCCGGCCAGGGTCAGGGGGCCACGGCCAGCAGTGCCGGATGCCTCACCGCGCGACCGGCAGGCCGGTGTAGTTCTCCGCCAGCTCGCGCTGGGCGGCCTCGGACTCGCACACCCGGCGCAGCTGCGAGAGCTGCAGCTCCTCGTCGAAGGGGTCGCCGGAGGTGTGCAGCATCGAGGTCATCCACCAGGAGAAGTGCGTGCAGCGCCAGACCCGGGCCAGCGCCTCCTCGGAGTAGGTGTCGACCAGGTCGGTCTCCTTCTCCGCCAGCAGCCGGACCAGTGCCCGGGCCAGCAGGGTCACGTCGGCGACGGCGAGGTTGAGGCCCTTGGCGCCGGTCGGCGGCACGATGTGCGCGGCGTCCCCGGCCAGGAACAGCCGGCCGTACCGCATCGGGGAGGACACGAACGAGCGCATCGGCAGGATCGACTTCTCGGTCACCGGCCCGGTCCGGAGCTCCCAACCGGGCATCGCCATGCGGGTGGCGAGGGCCTCCCAGATGCGGTCGTCGGACCAGTCCTCGATCTTCTCGGTGGGGTCGACCTGGATGTACAGGCGCGAGACCGAGGGCGAGCGCATCGAGTGCATCGCGAAGCCGTCGGGGTGCCGGGCGTAGATCAGCTCGTCGGTGCTGGGGGCGACGTCGGCCAGGATGCCGAGCCAGGCGAAGGGGTGGGTGCGCTCCCACAGCTGCCCGCCGGTGGCCGCGGTGACGACCGGCCGGGAGACGCCGTGGAACCCGTCGGTGCCGGCGACCACGTCGCACTCGAGCACGTGGGCCACCCCGTCGGCGTCGGTGAAGGCGATCGTGGGGGAGTCGGTGTCCACGTCGCGGGGCTGGACGTCGGAGACGTCGAACAGCAGCGGCGGGCCGTCGTCGAGCTGGGCTGCGACCAGGTCCTTGACCACCTCGGACTGCCCGTAGATCCACACGTTCCGCCCGCACAGCGCGGGGAAGTCCAGCTTCTGGCGGACGCCGGGGTGCTGGAGGTGGATGCCGTCGTGCTCCAGGCCCTCGCGGTCCAACCGGGCGCCCATGCCGACGTCGCGCAGCGTGGTGACCGTGTGCTGCTCGAGGATCCCGGCCCGGATCCGCGCCTGCACGTACGCGCGCGACCGGTTCTCCAGCACGACCGAGTCGATGCCCTGCACCGCGAGCATCCGCGACAGCAGCAGTCCGGCCGGCCCGGCCCCGATGATCCCCACCTGTGTACGCACGATCGGAGTGTGACCCGGGCGACGTCCGCCGGGCGACGCCCGCCTTCCGCTGACCGGAAGCCCCCCGCCCTCCCTTCCCCAGGACCACCGGCAGGGGGAGCAGGGGTCAGGCGAACTCGGAGGTGCGGGCGAGCTCGCGGCCGATGCCGCGGGCGGCGACCTCCAGGACCGGGACCAGGCGGGGCAGGTCCCGCTCGGCCCGGTGCGGGGGGACGACGATGCCCAGCGCCGCGGCCACCACCGGTCGTCCGCCGGGCAGCACCACCGTCACCGGGACGGCGACCGACGCCGCCCCCAGGCTCATCTCCTCCGAGGTGCGGGCCGACCCGCCGCGGCGCACCTCGGCGAGCTCGCGGGCCAGCCGGCCGGGGTCGACCAGGGTGTGCCGGGTCTCCCGGGTGAGCGACCGCAGCACCTGCTCGACGACGTCGTCCGGGGCCGCGGCGAGCAGCACCTTGCCCACCCCGACCGCGTGCAGCGGGAGCCGGCTGCCCACCTGGCTGACCACGGGCACCGACTCCCGGCCCGAGACCCGGTCGACGTAGAGCGCGGTCAGCCCGTCGCGCACGGCCAGGTGGACGGTGTCCCGGGTCGCGGTGTGCACGTCGAGCAGGAAGGGGCTGGCCACCTGGCGCAGCTCGGCCTGGACCGGGGCCAGCAGGCCCAGGTCCCACAGCTTGCGGCCGATCTCGTACCGGCCGTCCGGACGGCGGGACAGCGCCCCCCACCCGGCGAGCTCGCCCAGCAACCGGTGCGCGGTGGTCATCGGCGTCCCGCTGCGGGCCGCCACCTCGCTCAGCGTCAGCCGTGGGTGGTCGGCGTCGAAGGCGTCCAGCACCGCCAGCGCGCGGGAGGTCACCGACCGCCCCGCCGTGCCCCCGCCCGCCATCGGGCCCCTTCCGCTCAGTGGGAGGACGAGAGTGCCAGAGACCGTGGTCACGTCGTACGTTGCGGCCCATGTCCGGCTCCCCGTCGTCGTTCGTCCTGCCGAGGTACCCGCCCGAGGACGCCGACCAGCGCACCCCGGTCGCCTTCCCCGGCTACCGGTCCACCGGCCTGCGTGCCCCGCTGCGCACCCCGGTCGACCTCCCGCACCGGCTCACCGAGATCACCGGCCCGGTGCTCGGCGAGGACCGGGTCGCCCCCGGGGACGCCGACCTCACGCTGCGCGCCGGGGGCGAGGCCCAGGGGCAGCGGATCGTGGTGTTCGGCCGGGTGCTCGACAGCGGTGGACGCCCGGTGCCGCACGCGCTGCTGGAGATCTGGCAGGCCAACGCGGCCGGCCGCTACCGGCACGTGGTGGACAACTGGCCCGCCCCGCTCGACCCGCACTTCGACGGCCTGGGCCGGGTGGTCACCGACTCCCTCGGCCGCTACGAGTTCACCACCGTGAAGCCCGGCGCCTACCCGTGGGGCAACCACCACAACGCCTGGCGCCCGGCGCACATCCACTTCTCGCTGTTCGGCACCGCGTTCACCCAGCGGCTGGTCACCCAGATGTACTTCCCGGGCGACCCGCTGTTCGGCCAGGACCCGATCTTCAACGCCATCCCGCCGGCGGCCCGCGACCGGGCGATCGCCACCTTCGACCTGTCCCGCACCCAGCCCGACTGGGCGCTGGCCTACGCGTGGGACGTGGTCCTGCGCGGCACCGACCAGACGCCCTTCGAGACCGACGAGGACGGGGACGTCGCATGACCACCCACGACAGCGACCTGGTGCGCGACGCCGACGAGACCAACGACCGCCGGCCGGGCACCCCGCGTCGCGGCACCGGGTTCCTGGACGGACCGCTCACCCTGCGCACCACCCCGAGCGCCACCGTCGGGCCCTTCCTGGCGATCGGGCTGACCTGGCCGGACGGCCCGTTCGCCGTCGCCGAGGGCACCCCGGGCGCGGTCTGGCTGCGCGGACGGGTGCTCGACGGCAACGGCGACGTCGTCCCCGACGCGATGGTCGAGACCTGGCAGGCCGACCCCGACGGCCGCTTCGCCCACCCCGACGACCCCCGCGGCGCGGCCACCACCGAGGGGTTCCGCGGTGTCGGCCGCTCGGACACCCGGCACGGCGAGTACGCGATCTGCACGCTCAAGCCGGGCCCGGTGCCCGACGGCGAGGGCGGGTGGCAGGCCCCGCACGTCGACGTGTCGGTCTTCGCCCGCGGGCTGCTGGACCGCGTGGTCACCCGCGTCTACTTCGCCGACGAGGCGCAGGCCAACGCTGCCGACCCGGTGCTGACCGGGCTCAGCACCGAGCAGCGGGCCACCCTGGTCGCCCAGCCGACCGAGGACGGCTACCGGCTCGACGTCCACCTGCAGGGAGACAGCGAGACCGTCTTCTTCGCGGTGTGAGGATGCAGGCGTGACGGGACTCTGGGACGGCACGTTCGCGCGCGGCGGAGCGTCGGCGGCGGTCTCCGACGAGGCCTGGCTGCAGGCCATGCTGGACGTCGAGGCCGCGCTCGCCCGGGCCGCGGCCCGGGTCGGGCTGGTCGCCGAGACCTCGGCCGCCGAGGTCGGACGACTGGCCGGACAGCCCGGCTCGCTGGACCTGG
>JAOPVM010000111.1 GCA_025966215.1 Klenkia sp. | reverse complement strand
GGGCGACGGCGCGGGCAGGTGCTGGTGGCGGTGACCATGGTGCTGGCCGGGCTGCTCGCCGCGCTGACCTACACCGAGGCCTCGACCGGGGCCGAGGGGCGTGAGCAGATCCGGGAACGGCTCGTCGCCGACATCGACACCGAGTCCCGGGCCACCGACGAGCTGGTCGCCCAGCTGGGTGAGCTGCAGTCCTCGGTGGCCGCGGCCCGCGACGAGACGCTCGCCGCGTCCACGGTGGGCCAGCGCGCGCTGGAGGAGCTGCAGGACGCCGAGACCGGCGCGGCAGCGCTGCCGGTGAGCGGTCCCGGGCTGGTGGTCACCCTCGGGAACCCGCTGCCCTCGGCCGACGAGGACCCGGTCGGCGGCACCGCCACCACCGACCCGGTCGCCCAGGTGCTCGACCGAGACCTCCAGCAGCTGGTCAACGCACTGTGGTCCTCCGGGGCGGAGGCCGTCTCCATCAACGGCCAGCGGCTGGGCCCCACGACCGCGATCCGGCAGGCCGGCGGGGCCATCCTGGTCGACTTCCGCCCGGTCACCAGCCCCTACGAGGTCGCGGCGATCGGTGACCCCGACCAGCTGAACAACGGGTTCCTCTCCTCCCCGGAGGCCGCCGCCCTGGCCCAGCTCGAGGTCACCTACGACCTGGTGTTCACCTTCAGCCGGTCCGAGGACCTCGAGCTGCCTGCCGCCAGCAGCGCCGAACTGCGCGCGGCCACCCCGCTCGACCCCGCCGACCCGCCTCCGACCAGCGACGACGGAGACTGACCCCGTGATCCCGATCCTCGGCCTCGCGGTCGGCGTGGT
This sequence comes from Klenkia sp., assembly GCA_025966215.1. Taxonomy (GTDB): domain Bacteria; phylum Actinomycetota; class Actinomycetes; order Mycobacteriales; family Geodermatophilaceae; genus Klenkia. Next base: position 5,055 of record JAOPVM010000111.1, on the reverse strand, counting down.
GCTCGGCCTGCTGCTGGACCCCAGCGTCCCGGTCTGGCTGCAGCCCTACCTGCCGATCGCCGTCGTCGCCGCGCTGGACGCGGTCTTCGGTGGCATCCGGGCCCGCTTCGACGGCATCTTCGACGCCAAGGTGTTCGTGGTGTCCTTCGTCTCCAACGTCGTGGTGGCCGCGCTCATCGTGTTCCTCGGTGACCAGCTGGGGGTCGGTGCCCAGCTGTCCACCGCCGTCGTCGTGGTCCTGGGCATCCGGATCTTCGGCAACGCGGCCGCCATCCGGCGGCACCTGTTCCGGGCGTGAGGAGGCCGCGATGACCGACCGACCCGTCGACGGCGAGCCCGTCGAGGACGACCTCCGCGACGACGAGACCGCACCGGCTCCGGACGAGCGGTCCACCTGGCAGCGGCTGCGCGAGGGACGGCGCGACCGGCTCGCCGCCGCGCTGATCGGCGTCCTCACGCTGCTGCTGGGGTTCGCCTTCGCCGTCCAGGTGCGCAGCACCGGCACCCCGGAGGCGCTGGCCGGCGCCCGGGAGGAGGACCTGGTCAGCATCCTGGACGACGTCAACGCCCGCGAGGAGCGGCTGCGCGAGCAGATCGCCGAGCAGCGCACCGCCCTGGAACAGCTCACCGACTCCGACAGCCAGGGCGCCACGGCGCTGGCCGAGGCCCAGCAGCGGGCCACCGCTCTGGGCATCCTGAACGGCACCATCGCCGCGGAGGGCCCCGGGATCACCCTCACCGTGCTCGACCCCGACGGCACCGTCCCGCCCTCGGCGCTGCTCAACGCCATCCAGGAGCTGCGCGGCGCCGGCGCGGAGACCATGCAGGTCGACGACGTGCGCATCGGGGTGAGCAGCGCGGTCACCGGCAGCGCCGGCGACCTGCGCATCGACGGGCGCTCGATCCAGGCGCCGTACACGGTGGTCGCCATCGGGTCGGCCCAGGACCTCGCCACCGCCATGGGCATCCCCGGCGGGGTGAGCGCCCTGGTGCGCCGCGAGGGTGGAGAGGTGAGGATCGAGCAGTCCGACGACGTCGTGGTCGACGCGCTGCGCGTGCTCGACGAGCCCCAGTACGCCGAGCCCGACGACGGCGGCTGACCCAGCAGGACCCGGCAGGACCCAGCAGGACCCGCACGACCCCCGTGCCCGCTGCGAGACCCCGAGATGATGGAGTTGCCGCCATGGCCACGCCCGACGACCGTCGATACACCGACCAGCACGAGTGGGCCCAGGTGCAGGGCACGGCCGGCGCCGCCACCGTCGTCCGGATCGGCATCACCGACCACGCCCAGGACGCCCTCGGCGACATCGTCTTCGTGCAGCTGCCCGACGTGGGGGAGGCGGTGACCGTCGGCAACCCGATCGGTGAGGTCGAGTCCACCAAGAGCGTCTCCGACGTCTACGCACCGCTCGCCGGCACGGTCACGGCCCGCAACGACGCGCTGGCCGACACTCCCGAGACGGTCAACTCCGACCCCTACGGCGAGGGCTGGCTGATCGAGATCGAGGTCACCGGCGACGACGGCGACCCCACCGAGGCCCTGTTGGACGCCGCTGCTTACCAGGCGCTCGTCGAACAGGGTTGACGGCCCCGTCGCAGCACCTGCGGGGGCTGCGATCACTATGCTCGCCACGCCGGACCCGGACCCCCGGGCGAGGCCCGCGACGGGCTACCCGGCCCGTCGTCCGCCGGCCGGTCGCGGACTGCAACGTCCGCGGCGGTGCCGCCTGCTCACCGGAGGAGACACCCGTGCACTGCACTCGCTGTGGACACCAGAACCCCGAGGGCAGTCGCTTCTGTGCGCAGTGCGGCTCCGCCCTCTCCCCGGAGCGCGTCGGCGAGTCGACCAGCGTGATCCCCAAGATCGGCAGTGAGGACTCCGGCGAGCAGCCCGAGGTCGTCGACTCCCCGGCCGACGCGCACGCCGGCGCGGTGGAGTCCCTCCCCGCGGGCTCCGCGCTCCTCGTCGTCAAGCGCGGGCCGAACGCCGGCAGCCGGTTCCTCCTCGACCAGGAGGTCACCACCGCCGGTCGGCACCCCGACAGCGACATCTTCCTCGACGACGTGACCGTGAGCCGCCGGCACGTGGAGTTCCACCGGGAGGGCGGCGGCTTCACCGTGCACGACGTCGGCAGCCTCAACGGCACCTACGTCAACCGCGAGCCGGTCGACGTCGCCAACCTGGCCGGTGGCGACGAGGTGCAGATCGGCAAGTTCCGACTGGTCTACCTGACCGGGCCGCGCACCGGCGAGCCCGCCTCGTCGTGACCGCGGCGCCCCGGCCCGACCAGGGGGCGCCCGGGTCCGGTGCCGACACCCAGCCGCGGCTGACCATCGGCGAGGTCCTGGCGACGCTGCGCGGGGAGTTCCCCGACGTGACGATCTCCAAGATCCGCTACCTCGAGGCCGAGGACCTGGTCCACCCGCAGCGCACGCCGTCGGGCTACCGGAAGTTCTCCTCCGCCGACGTCGCGCGGCTGCGCTACGTGCTGGCCTCGCAGCGGGACCACTACCTCCCACTGCGGGTCATCAAGGACCAGCTCGACGCTCTCGACCGCGGGGAGGCCCTGCCCGACGGCACCACCCGGGCCACCGGCCGACCGCCGGTGCCCGGGTCCGAGGTCGACCCGACCACCGGGGTCACCGAGGTCGCCGGGGCCGGTGAGCCGGCCGGGGACGACGTGGTCGGCAGCGAACCGCTGGACTCCGAGGCGTTCGGCGCTGCCGCCGGCCTGACGCCCGACCAGCTGGCCGACTGCGTGCAGTACGGCCTGCTCACCCCCGGTGCCGACGGTCGGCACCCGGTCGCCGACCTGCCGGTGGCCCGGGCGGCCGGCGGGTTGGCCCGGCACGGCATCGAGGCCCGGCACCTGCGGGTCTACCGGTCGGCCGCCGAGCGCGAAGCGGCGCTGCTGGAACAGGTCGTGGCCCCGGTGCTGCGCGGACGCACCGGTGAGGCACGCACGGCTGCCGCGGACACCCTGCGCGAGCTGGCGGCACTGTCGGCCCAGCTGCACACGGCCCTGCTGGACACCCGGCTGCGCGAGGTGCTCGGGCCCGATCTCGGCGACTGAGCGCGGGCGTACCGTCGTCAGCCGAGCACCACCGATCTCCAACCAGACCCGACCACCACCGCGGAGGGAACACCGTGCAGGAACTGCGAGTCGTGGGCGTCCGGGTCGAACTGCCGGGCAACCAACCCATCCTCCTGCTGAAGGAGACCCAGGGGGAGCGGTACCTCCCCATCTGGATCGGGGCGGTCGAGGCCGCCGCCATCGCCTTCGAGCAGCAGGGCGTGCGCCCGGCCCGGCCGATGACCCACGACCTGCTCCGCGAGGTCGTGACCGCCCTGGGCGCCAGCCTGGAGGCCGTGCACATCACCGAGATGCGCGACGGCATCTACATCGCCGAGCTCGTCTTCGGTGACGAGCGCACCGTCAGCGCCCGTCCCTCGGACGCCGTGGCCCTCGCCGTCCGGACCGGTGCCCCGATCTACGGCGCCGAGCAGCTGCTCGACGAGGTCGGCATCGAGATCCCGGACGAGCAGGAGGACGAGGTCGAGAAGTTCCGCGAGTTCCTCGACCAGATCAGCCCCGAGGACTTCGAGGCCGGCTCCGGATCAGGCCCCACGTCCTGACTGCCGGTGGTCGGACGACCACCGGGTGCCACCCCAGGTCACGGTCCGGTCACCCTCAGGGGTGAGCTCGTCGACACGCCGTCGCCCTCGGTTGACCGCCCCCCGGGGCGGGCCTAGGTTCAGCGAACGACCCCGGTGTGACTCACACGGATGTGACTCACGGGCAGCACGGCGACCGACCTGCCTCCGGGTCGGCGCGACGAGGAGGACGCCGACGTGAGCGATCAGAGCAGCGGCGCACAGGGCCAGCTGTTCACCGACGCAGCAGTCGGCGCCCCCTCCTACGACGAGGCCGACAGCGAGGCCTTCGGGTACCGCGGTCCCACGGCGTGTGCCGCCGCTGGCATCACCTATCGGCAGTTGGACTACTGGGCGAGAACAGGTCTGCTGGCGCCGTCGGTGCGCACCGCCACCGGGTCGGGCACCCAGCGCCTCTACAGCTTCCGCGACATCCTCGTGTTGAAGGTGGTCAAGCGACTGCTGGACACCGGGGTCTCGCTGCAGAACATCCGCAAGGCCGTGGACCACCTGCGCACCCGCGGGGTCAAGGACCGGGCCAACACCCCGCTGCTCTCCGACGGCGCCACCGTCTACGAGTGCACCTCCGCCGAGGAGGTCGTGGACCTGCTGGCCGGTGGCCAGGGCGTCTTCGGGATCGCCGTCTCCGGCGCCCTCCGTGAGCTCTCCGGTGAGCTCGCCGAGCTGCCTGCCGAGCGCCTCGACGGTGGCATCACCGACGCCGACGACGAGCTCGCCGCACGTCGCCGGCGCCGCGCTACCGCCTGAGCGGAGGCGGGCGCGCTGGTAGCGTGCGAGCAGTGGCTGACCGCGCACAGAACGCCCTGGTTCCCCTGACCGGCACTCTCCCCACGCTGGCGGACCTGCAGCCGCGGGGGGCGTTCGCCGCCCGGCACATCGGCCCCCGACCGGCCGACACGCAGGCCATGCTGGCTGCCGTCGGACACGACTCGCTGGCCTCCCTGGTCGACGCCTGCGTGCCCGAGGTCGTCCGCGACCGGGCCGCCCTGGACCTGCCGGAGGCACTCGGTGAGGCCGAGGTGCTGGCCGCACTGCGCGAGCGGGCCGCCGAGAACGAGGTCTTCACCTCGATGATCGGCCTGTGCTACTCCGGCACCTCCACCCCGTCGGTAATACAGCGCAACATGCTTGTGATCCCGGCCTGGTTAAACGCCTACACGCCCTACCAGCCCGAGATCAGCCAGGGCCGGCTCGAGGCGTTGATCAACTTCCAGACCACGGTGGCCGACCTGACCGGGCTGCCCGTGGCCGGTGCCTCGATGCTCGACGAGGCCACCGCGGCTGCCGAGGCGATGACCCTGGTCCGTCGCGCGGGCCGCGCCGAGCCCGACGCCGTGTTCGTCGTCGACGCCGACACGCTCCCGCAGACCCTGGCG
>JAOPVM010000109.1 GCA_025966215.1 Klenkia sp. | reverse complement strand
CGCTGAACGCCACGATCGAGGCCGCGCGGGCCGGGGAGGCCGGCAAGGGCTTCGCGGTGGTGGCCAACGAGGTCAAGGAGCTGGCGCAGGAGACCGCCCGGGCCACCGAGGACATCGCCCGCCGGGTCCAGGCCATCCAGAGCGACTCGGTGGCCGCGGTGGCGGCGATCGGCCGGATCTCGGTGACCATCGGCACGATCAACGACCACCAGCTCACCATCGCCAGTGCGGTGGAGGAGCAGACGGCGACGACGAACGAGATGTCCCGCTCGGTCAGCGAGGCCGCCGGTGGCACCACCGAGATCGCCGGCACGATCACCGGGGTCAGCAGCGCCGCCGGGGCCACGACCGAGGCGCTGGGTCAGACCCAGGTCGCCGTCGACGAGCTGGCCCGGATGGCCGGGGAGCTGCGCACGACGGTCGGCCGGTTCGTCTTCTGACCTACTGGAGCTGGAAGCTCCGGCGGCTCAGGCCCATCATCCAGCCGTCGATGGTGGTGGTGACCGGGCGCTCGGGCTGGTCGGCGGCGCCGAGGGTGACGAACAGCGGCGTGAAGTGCTCGACCGTGGGGTGCGCGTAGGGCAGGCCCGGCGCGCGGTGGGCGTAGTCGGCCAGGGCGTCGACGTCGCCGCGGTCCAGCGCGTCGGCGGCCCAGGCGTCGAAGTCCGCCGACCAGGACGGCACCTGGCCGCTGGTCACCGACTCGCGGGTGAGGAAGGGCAGACCGTGGGTCATGAAGCCCGAGCCGATCACCAGCGTGCCCTCCTCGCGGAGCTCGCGGACCCGGCGGCCCAGGTCCATCAGCCGGGCCGGGTCGTGGGTGGGCAGGCTCATCTGCAGCACGGGGACGTCGCCCAGGGGGTACATCACCTTCAGCGGCACCCAGGCGCCGTGGTCCAGGCCGCGGTTGCCGTGCTCGTGCACGGGCTCGGAGTCCGGCATCGCCGCGGCGACCCGGCGGGCGAGGTCGGAGGCGTCCGGGGTCGCGTAGGTCATCTCGTAGTAGCGCCGGGCGAAGCCGCCGAAGTCGTAGACCAACGGCGTGCCCGCCGCCGAGCCGGACAGCGACAGCGGTGCCGACTCCCAGTGCGCGCTGACGATCAGCACGTCCTTGGGCTTGGGCATCGACAGCGCCCAGGTGTGCAGGTCGCGCATCCACGGGCCGTCGTCGAACAGCGGGGGTGCGCCGTGGCTGAGGTAGATGCTGGGCAGGGCACCGTCCTCGGCGGTCCAGCTGCGCTGCTCGCGCGCGGCGGGGAGTGCGTCGACGAGGAAGTCGTCGAAGGCACCGGCGGGCACCTGCGGGTCGAAGATCGAGGCCATGGCACGACCGTAGGCCCAGGTGCATGAAACGTCAACCAAACCGGTCCGGACCCGGCCCGGTGCGCCGCCGTGCGCGGCCTCTGCGCCACGGACCTGCGTCAGCGGAGCCAGAGGGACTCGTACGGGCGCAGCTGGACCGCGCCGTCGCTGACCACCGGGGCCGCACCGGTGAGGTGGTCGACCACCCGTGCGGGGTCCAGGCCCAGGCCCCACAGCACGTCCAGCGGCACGTGCCGGGGCTCCGGTGCCACGTTGTAGGCGCCGAGCACGGTGCCCAGCGGGTGCCGGCGGGCCACCAGCAGGACGGCGGGGTCGCGCGGGTCGAGCACCTCGGCGGCCACCGAGGCGTGCAGCTGGGGCAGCGTCGCCCGGGCCGCGGCCAGCGCCCGGATCCCGTCGGCGATCGCCGGGGACACCGGGGACGGCGGACCCCCGTCCGGCCAGCTCAGCCGGGGCCGGTGCGCCCAGCGGTTGTCCTCGGCGTGCCCGGGCTCCTGCGCCCAGTGCGGGTCGTTGAGCATCCCCAGCTCGTCCCCGCTCCACAGCACCGGCAGCCCGCCGAACCCGAGGACGACGGCGTGCGCGAGCAGCACCCGGGCGACGGCGTTCGGGTCCCAGGTGCCCAGCCCGGCCAGCGAGGCGGCGGTGCCGGAGATCCGGCGGTCCCCGGTCTGCTCGTTCTCCCCGAACACCAGCCCGCGGGCCCACGAGCCGGGGAAGAACCCTGCGTACCAGTCGGAGAGGAACCGGCGGTGCTCGAAGCCCGACAGCCCCACCGCCGCGGCGTCGGCGTCGTCGACCGCCCAGCCGATGTCGTCGTGGCAGCGCACGTAGGTGATCCAGGCCGTCGTGGACGGCGGGACGGGGAGCTGCTGCAGGGCGCGCGAGGCGAGCACCGCGTCCCGGGCGGCCAGCATCGACCAGACCTGCACCATCAGCCCGTTGTGGTAGGCGAGGTCGCTGACCTTCCCCCAGTGCTCGCCCTGTCCGAGGTAGCCGACCAGGTCCCGCGGGCCGACGATCGCCTCGGCCAGGAAGACGGTCGCCGGGCAGGCGATCCGGGCCACCGCACGCAGCGCCTGGGTCAGCGCGTGCACCTCGGGCTGGTTCTGGCAGTTCGTGCCCAGCCGCTTCCAGGTGAAGGCGATCGCGTCCAGCCGCAACACCTCGACGCCGTGGTTGGCCAGCTCCAGCACGACGTCGGCGTAGGCGCAGAAGACGTCGGGGTTGGACCAGTCGACGTCCCACTGGTAGTCGTTGAACGTCGTCCACACCCAGCCGGCGAGGTCGTCGTCCCAGCTGAAGCTGCCCGGGGCCAGGTCGGGGAAGACCTCGGGCAGGGTGGCCTCGTAGGCGTCGGGCCGGGTGCGGTCGGGGAAGACGTGGAAGAACGCCCGTTTCTCCGGGTCGCCGGCGCGGGCCGCGCGGGCCCAGGCGTGCTCGCGGGCGACGTGGTTGAGCACCAGGTCCAGGCACAGGCTGATCCCTCGCCCGCGCAGCTCCCGGGTGAGCGCCCGCAGGTCCGCCGTCGTCCCCAGGTCGGGGCGGACCGTGGAGTAGTCGGCCACCGCGTAGCCGCCGTCGTTCGGGGGCGGGCCCGGGGTGAGCACCGGCATCAGGTGCAGGTACGTGACGCCGAGGTCGGTCAGGTACCCCGCGCGGGCCGCGACGTCGGCCAGCGTGCCGGCGAACCGGTCGGCGTAGGCGGCGTAGCCCAGGGCATCGGGCCGCTGGAACCAGTCCGGGGCCAGCGTGCGACGCAGGTCCAGGGCGTGCAGCTCGTCGTCCCGGTCGGCGAACGCCTGCGCGGCGGCCACCAGCAACCGGTCGGCGACGGCGTGCGGGTCGGGGTAGAGCGGGGTCAGTCCGGCGAGCAGGTCGGGCAGCCAGCGGGCGACCCGGGCCTCGAACAGCTCGCGGCGGTGGGCGGGCAGGTCGTCCAGGACAGACACCCGGGCAGCATCTCAGCCCTCCTCGGGCCACCGTCGGGCCGACAGGTCGGTGACCATCGCGACGAGCCCGGCACGCAGCTGCGGCAGGTCCGGCACGGCGTCCCCGACCACCCGCTCGGCGGCCTGCCCGTCCCCGGCCTCGGCCAACGCGGTGCGTCCGACGTCGGTGACGCTGACCTCGACCCGGCGCCGGTCGACGGTGGACCGCGCCCGGCTGACGTGTCCGTGCCGCTCCAGCCGCTCGAGCACCCGGCTCATGGTCTGGTCCTCGACCTGCATGGCGCGCGCGAGCTCGCGCTGGGACCGCGGGCCGCCGGTGAGCATCCAGAGCACCGCGAACCCGGCGTGGTTGAGGCCCCACTGCCCCAGGTGGGCGTCCCAGGCGTGTTCGACCAGCCGTGCCGCGGTGGACAGCAGCCGGCCGGTGGCCCAGGTGGAGGGGTCGTCGGCAGGGCGGTCCGCCATCGCACCTCCCCCGATTTCGCTCAGCATGCTGAACATCTCTGCTAGATTCCCTCAGCAGGCTGACCATTCTGCCCTCCCCGGACCCCGCGCCCAGGAGCACCCGATGGCCCACCCCGCCACCACCGACCGCCCGCCGTCCCGCCGACGGCTGCGCTGGCTGCTGCCCGCCCTGCTGGTGGTCGGCTGGCTCGCCCTGTCCTCGGTCGCCGGGCCGTACAGCGGCCGGCTCGCCGAGGTGCAGTCGAACTCGCAGAGCGACGTCCTGCCCGACAGCGCCGAGTCCCAGCGGGTGGCCGAGCTGTCGGCCGGGTTCAGCGACACCGAGGCCTTCCCGGCCTACCTGCTGCTGGAGTCCGACACCCCGCTCACCGCGCAGCAGCTGGCCGACGTCACCGCGTTCGCCGAGTCCGTGCCGGACGTCGAGGTGCCGGTCGAGGGCGGGACGGCGCAGCGGGTCGGGGACTTCCTGGTGCCCGGGCCGGTCCCGGTCGCGCCCAGCGAGGACGGCCGGGCCGCGCTGGCCCTGGTGTCCTTCGACAGCGGGCAGATCGCTGCCTCCCTGCCCGACGGCGAGAGCCCGATCACCGTGGCCGTCGAGCAGATCCGGGCCGCGGTGCCCGACCTCGGCGGCGAGGTCTACGTGGCCGGGCCGGCCGCGACGACCGCGGACCTGGTGAGCGCCTTCGGTGGCATCGACGGCACCCTGCTGCTGGTCGCCGGCGTCGCCGTCCTGCTGATCCTGCTGGTGGTCTACCGCTCCCCCGTGCTGCCGTTCTTCGTGCTGCTGACCGCCGGGTTCGCGCTCACCACCGCCAGTCTGGTGGTCTACCTGCTCGCCGACGCCGGGGTGGTCACCCTGGACGGGCAGGGCCAGGGCATCCTCTCGATCCTGGTCGTGGGTGCGGCCACCGACTACTCGCTGCTGCTGGTCGCCCGCTACCGGGAGGAGCTGCGCCGGCACGACGACCGGTACGACG
>JAOPVM010000101.1 GCA_025966215.1 Klenkia sp. | reverse complement strand
CTCGCCGCCGCCCTCGCCCTGACCGGATGCAGCGGAGGCTCCGAGTCGGAGGCCGACTCGTCCGGGGACGCCGGGTCGGCCGAAGGCGCCGAGCTGATCGACGCAGCCGACGCAGCCGACGCAGCCGACGCAGCCGACCCGACCGCGCCTGCTGGCGCGGCCGTGGCGACCAGCGCGACCCCGGTCGCGTCGTCGTCCCCGGCACCCGTGCCGACACCCCGCGCCGACGCTCCCCCGGTCGCCGCCCAGCTGACCCCTCAGCTGCTGGACCTGACCAGCACCGACGGCACGCACACGGTCACCGTGGTCCTCGCCCCGGAGTCTCTCGGTGAGGTGCGCGTGCAGCTGGTGGTGACCGGCGACGAGGTGCAGCTGACGCTGGCTTCCGGGCAGGAGCACGGACGGGCGGCGCTGGCCGAGGCGCTGCCCGAGCTGCGTCGCGAGATGGCCGCGGCAGGCCTCACCGTCACCACCGCGGACGTCACGGGCGCCACCACCGGAGACCCGCAGACCGGGTCCGGCTGGGGTCAGCGGCCCGAGGGCACAGACAGATGGGCGTCCAGGGTGCCGACCGGCGTCCCGACTGCCGATGACGACTCCGGCACCACCCGCACCACCGGTCACACCCGTGACCGGTCGGCTGCAGCCGGTGTCGACGTCCGCGTCTGAGGAGGCACCGTGACCACCCCCGTCACCACCGGGAGCGCCACACCGATCGCGAACCTGATCGGGAGCACACCGACCACCTCGGTGGGCGACACCGGCATGGACAAGGACACGTTCCTCAAGCTGCTGGTCGCCCAGATGAAGTACCAGGACCCGGAGAAGCCGACCGACTCCAGTGCCTTCATCACCCAGACCGCGGCGTACTCCCAGGTCGAGGCGCTGCAGAACATCTCCGACCAGAACACCTCGATGCTCGCGATGCAGCGGGCCACCAGCGCCGGCGCCCTGGTCGGGAAGTCCGTGAGCTACACGGCCGCCGACGGGACGACGACGACCGGCACGGTCAGCTCCGTGCGCATCGCCACCGCCTCCACCGAGGCCCAGGCCACCGTCAACGGGGTCGCCGTCCCCGTCGGTCGGCTCACCACCATCACCGCCTGACCCGCTCCCCCGACCCCAGGAGTCCCCCGGGCTGCGTTCGATGTTCTCGGCCATCTCCGGCCTGCGCGCCCACCAGACCAAGATGGACACGGTCGCGAACAACATCGCGAACGTGAACACGGTCGGCTACAAGACCTCCAACACCGTCTTCGAGACCACGCTGACCCAGGTGCTGCGCAGCGGGAAGAGCCCCGACGGGCTCGAGGGCGGCGCCAACCCGGCGCAGGTCGGCCTGGGCGTGAAGCTGGCCGCGATCACCACCGACTTCGGCCAGGGCAAGACGCAGAACACCGGCCGCGCGCTGGACTTCATGATCCAGGGCGACGGGTTCTTCGTCACCGAGTCCAAGGGCCAGCAGCTGTTCACGCGCGCGGGGTCGTTCACCTTCGACGGTGCAGGCAAGCTCATCACCGCCGACGGCGCGGTGCTGCAGGGCTGGATGGCCGACCCCACGACGGGCGCGGTGAGCACCAGCGGCCCGCTGCAGCCCCTGGCCGTCTCCTACGGCAGCGTCAAGTCCCCCAACCAGACGGCGTCGGCGACGATCGCCGGCAGCCTGGCACTCCCGCCGACCGCAGCGGGGGCGACCGAGAACCCGAGCGTGACGACCGCGACCATGTTCGACGCCCAGGGCGCCGAACACCAGGTCACGTACACCTTCACCCGGGACGCCACGAACACCCAGGTGTTCACCGTCGGCATCGCGGTGGACGGCACCCCCCTGCCCGCGGGCGCCTACACCCCGGCCCAGGTGACCTTCGCCGACAACGGGACCGTCGCCAGCGTCAGCGGCTCCACCGACAAGAGCCTGACGTTCACCGCGCCGTGGGTCGGCGAGGGTGCCGTGACGTCGAGCCTCAGCTCGCTCTCCCACGTCAACGGCGGCAGCCCGCTGAACGTCGCCGACCAGGACGGCTACACCGCCGGCAGCCTGCAGAGCTTCGCGCTCAACGAGGACGGCACGATCATGGGCGTCTACTCCAACGGCGAGCGGCAGGCCATCGGCAAGCTCGCGCTGGCCACGTTCAACAACCCCTCGGGCCTGGTCAACATGGGCAACACGAGCTTCGCGGTCGGTGACAACTCCGGCGTCGCGCTGATCGGGGCGGCCGGGGAGGGCTCGCTGGGCACGCTGGCCTCGGGCGCCCTGGAGATGAGCAACGTGGACCTCTCCGAGGAGTTCACCGGCCTGATCATCGCCCAGCGCGGGTTCCAGGCGAACAGCCGGGTGATCAGCGCCTCCGACGAGCTGCTGCAGGACCTGGTCAACCTGAAGCGGTAGCCCCACCCACGAACAGCCCCGCACCGCACGGCCCGGTCATCCCTTCGGGGGGGCCGGGCCGTTCGGCTTCAGGGGGTCTCGGGCCGGGCCGATGTCACCGGTGCCCAGCTGGGCGAACCCCCGACCGACCTGGAGCCACCGGTGATCTGCCTGACCCGCCTGAACGGGGAGCCGTTCGCGCTGAACCCCGATCTGATCGAGCGGGTCGAGGCACACCCCGACACCGTCATCTCGCTGACCGACGACGTCCGCTTCCTGGTGCGGGAGAGCCTCGACGAGGTGCTGCGGTCCATCCGCGACTACCGCGCCGACGTGCTCGCCACCGCCTACGCCATGGACCGGGGCGCCTACCCGGCCCTCGTCGTCCAGCCGCGCCCCACGGCCACCGCCGACCACTCGGTGCTGGCCTTCCCGATCCGTGAGGAGCGCTGACATGGACCCGGCAACCCTGATCGGCGTCGCGATCGCCCTGGTCGCGATCATCGCCTCGATGATCATGGAGGGCTCGTCCCCCATGGCCATCATCCTGCTGCCGCCGATCATCCTGGTCTTCGTCGGCACCTTCGGCGCCGCGATCGCCGGCACCACGATGTCCGACGTCAAGAAGCTCGGCACCTGGTTCAAGATGGGCCTGACCCCGGCCGCGGTGCCCCCGGCGACCGAGCAGATCCAGACCCTGGTGACGCTGGCCGAGAAGGCCCGCAGGGAGGGCCTGCTGGCCCTGGAGTCCTCCATCAAGGCGATCGAGGACCCGTTCCTGCAGCGCGGTCTGCAGATGGCCGTCGACGGCACCGACCCCGAGGACCTGCGCACCGTCCTGGACAGCGAGATCGCGGCCAAGAAGAGCGAGGACAAGGTCGCGGCCAAGTTCTTCACGGCCATGGGCGGCTACGCGCCGACCATCGGCATCATCGGCACCGTCATCGGGCTGATCCACGTGCTGGAGAACCTGAACAAGCCCGAGACCCTGGGCCACCTCATCGCCGCGGCCTTCGTCGCCACCCTCTGGGGCGTGCTGTCGGCCAACGTCTTCTGGCTGCCCATGGCCGCCAAGATCACCCGCACCAGCGACCTGCAGGCCGCCCAGATGAACCTGCTCGTCGAGGGCATCTCGGAGATCCAGGCCGGCACCAGCCCGCGCACCGTCCGGCAGAAGCTGACCTCCCTGGTCCCGCCCAGCGAGGTCGCCGCCGCGACAGCTGCGGCATGAGCGGACACGCGCCCACCGGACGTCGGCGGGCCACGCCGCACGAGGAGGAGGAGCACGAGAACCACGAACGGTGGCTGGTCTCCTTCGCCGACATGATGACGCTGCTGACCGCCGTCTTCATCGTGCTGTACTCGATCAGCCAGGTCGACGCCACGAAGTTCGCGGCCCTGGCCAGCGGGCTGAGCGAGAGCTTCGGTGCCCCCACCAGCGTGCTGGACAGCGGCTCCCCCACCCAGGACCCGGGCGTGCTCGACGCGTTGAACTCCCCCATGCAGATCAACACCGACTTCGAACCGACCGCGCAGGAGGACCCCACCGCGGTCGACGCCGCAGCCGCCGAGGCCGCCGCCCGGCACACCGCCCAGGTGGCTGCCGAGGCCCAGGCGACCTTCGACCAGCTGCGGGCCGCCCAGGCCGCGATCGCCGCGGCGCTGTCCGCCGCCGGTCAGCCCGACGCGGTGGAGTTCCAGATCGACGAGCGCGGCCTGGTCGTGCACGTCGTGGCCGACCAGGTGCTCTTCGGGCCCGAGCGGGCCGACCTGCGGGAGGAGGGCGGCCGGGTGCTCGACGCCCTGGCCCCCACCCTGGCCGCACTGCCCAACGACCTGCGCATCGAGGGCCACACGAACTCCCTGCCCGTCACCGCCGGCGGACCGTTCCCCAGCAACTGGGAGCTGTCCACCGCCCGGGCGACGACGGTGCTGCGGCACCTGGCCGAGGCCGACGGACTCGCCGAGGTCCGGTTGTCCGCCGCCGGGTTCGCCGCCACCCACCCCCTGCTGCCCGACTCCGACCCCGCGTCGGTCTCGGTCAACCGACGGGTCGACATCGTCGTCCTGTCCGACGCCTCCTCCGAGGCCAACGCCCAGCTGCCCGGCCTCGCGGCCGCCGCCGACCGCGCCACCACCACCCCGACCGTCACCGCCCAGGAGAGCACCCCGTGAGCGCAGCCACGAAGACCACGCCCGCCAAGCCGGCCGCCGAGACCGACGAGGAGGAGGCCGCCGGGGGTGGCAGGAAGAAGCTCGTCGCGATCGTGCTCGTCGTCCTGCTCGCCGTGGGTGCCGCGCTGTACTTCTCCGTCTTCTCCGCCGGCGAGGCCGAGGCCGAGCCCGCCCCGGTGCCCGGTGCGGTCCTGGCGCTGGACTCCGTGGCGGTCAACCTGGCCGGCAGCGGCTACCTCAAGGTCGGGGTCACCCTGCAGCTGACCGAGGAGGTCGGCGAGGAGGTCCCGGACGGCGCCATGGCCACCGACATCGTGATCGAGACCTTCTCCGGCGCCCAGCTCGCCGACGTCACCGGCAACCGCGAGGCGCTGAAGACCGCTCTCGAGCAGCGCATCGAGGAGGCCTACAACCACGACGGCGAGCACGTGGTGATGGGCATCTACTACACGGAGTACGTCACGCAGTAGCCGACCACGTCGCCCCCCATCGGGCGGTCAGGATCGCGTCGCGCACCGCCGATGAGGTGATCGTGACCCTCGCCGCCGCCTCTCCCGCCCCCCGCGGTGCGGCGCTCATGGCGTCCCGGCGCCGCCGCGGGGAGGCCCGCAGCTACGACTTCCGGCGGCCCACCAAGCTCTCCCGGGACCACGTGCGGGTGCTGCACAACGCGCTGGAGACCTTCGCGCGCCAGTGCGCCACCAACCTGACCCAGGTGCTGCGCACCGAGGTCAAGCTCGAGCTCGGCGGCATCGACCAGTTCGCCTACGACGACTACGTCGAGCACCTGGACAACCCGGTCTTCATGAGCGTGCTCAGCTTCGAGCCGCTGGAAGGGCGTGGGCTGCTCACCTGGTCCCTGGACGTGGCGATGGCCATGATCGACCAGCTGCTCGGCGGCTCCGGGGCGGCCGAGCAGCCCCAGCGGCCGATGACGGGCATGGAGACACGGCTGACCCGCTACCCCGTCGAGCGGGTGCTCCACGAGCTGGCGCTGGCACTGCGGCCGATCGTCCGGGTGGACTTCGGCCTCGAGGGGTTCGAGTACAACCCCCACCTGGCCCAGCTGGCGGTGGGCTCGGAGACCGTCGTCGTCGCCTCGTTCTCGCTGTCGCTGGGCGACCGGGTCACCGAGGCCACGGTGATGCTGCCCTTCGCCCCGCTGGCCCCGGCGCTGCACGACGCCACCTCCCCCCAGCTGTCCAGCCAGGCCCAGCGCGAGCGCACCCAGGCCACCGCACTGCTCTCGGCGCGGCTGGGCGCGGTGCCGGTGGAGGTCAACGCCCGGTTCCGCCCGCTGCGCGTGCCCAGCGCCGACCTGCTGACCCTCGCCGTCGGCGACGTCCTGCTGCTGCGCCACCCGCGGGACAGCCCGCTGGAGGTCACCACCAACGACGTCGTGTTCGCCCACGCCGTCGCCGGCAACCACCGCCGTCGGCTGGCTGCCGAGATCGTCGCCACCCCAGCCGGCACCACCACCCCGAAGGACACCCCGTGAGCACCAGCACCGCCGGCCGCACCGACGACGCCGCCACCATCTCCGCCGCCGTCGTCGCCGCCGCCCAGGCCGCCGGCGCCCTGCTGCCCTCGACCTCCCGGCTGACCACGGGCTCGGCCGTCGACGACCCCGACATCGCCCCGCTGCCCGGCAGCGCACCGGCCGCGATCACCGCCCGGCTGTCCGGCGAGGTCTCCGGGGACGTCGTGCTGGTCGTCGCCGGCCCGGTGGTGGAGGCACTGGCCAACTCCCCCGTCGGCAAGCTCGACGTCGCCGCCGCCATGCGTCCTGCGCTGGAGGCGGCCGCCGCCGTGCTCGGCCGGGTGACGGTCACCAGTGAGCGCATGGAGGAGCCCGAGGCCGCCCTGGACGGGTTGCGTGACAAGGGCGTCTTCCTCGCCGTCCCGCTGCTGGCCGACGGTGAGCACCAGGCCACCCTCGCCCTGCAGGTCACCCTGCCCCGGCCGCAGACCCAGCGCGGCAGCCTCGAGCTGCTGCGCAACGTGGCCATGGAGGTCACCGTCGAGATCGGCCGCACCCGGATGACGGTGCAGGAGCTGCTGTCGCTCTACCCCGGCGAGATCGTCGAGCTCGACCGCGCCGCCAGCGCCCCGGCCGACCTCCTGGTCAACGGCACGCTGATCGCCCGCGGCGAGGTCGTCGTCGTCGACGAGGAGTTCGGACTGCGGATCACCGAGGTGGTCACCGACGCCGCGGCCGCCGAGCTGGGCCGGCAGTCCGCGTGACCTGGATGATCATCCGGCTCGTCCTGTCGCTGGCCTTCGTCGCCGGCGTGCTCTGGTTCGCCGCCCGGCTGGCCACGAAGCGCGGGCTCGGCGGCGGGAACGGCCTGATCGAGGTCGTCGCCCGCCAGCGGATGGGCCGCAGCAGCACCGTCAGCGTGCTGCGGGTGGCCGACCGGGTGCTGGTCGTCGGCGCCACTGAGGAGCAGGTCACCCTGCTCGCGGAGATGGACGCCGAGGTGGTCGAGGACGCCCTCGCCGAGGCCGACGCCCAGCGGGCGGCGTGCGCGCTGGCCCACCGGGAGTCCCGCCAGGCCGCGCTCGCCGCGCGGGCCGCTGCCCGGGACCCGGACGGCGAGGCCGCCCTCCCCGCCCCTC
>JAOPVM010000092.1 GCA_025966215.1 Klenkia sp. | reverse complement strand
GGCTGGCTGACCCGGATGCGCCGCGCCCCGCTGCTCGTCGTGCCGTTCAGCCACAAGGCCGCCTACCTGGACCGCTACGCCGAACCCGACAAGGGCTGGACCGACCGGGACGAGACCCGCTGGCCGGTCCCCTACTGGGACGTGGACACCGGCATGGCCTCGCTGCTGGTGCTGCTCACCGCCGTCGACGAGGGGCTGGGTGCCTGCTTCTTCGGTGTGCCCCCCGACCGGGTCGCCGGCCTGCGGGCGACCTTCGGCGTCCCGGCTGCCTACTCCCCCGTCGGCTGCCTGTCGATCGGCTACCCCGGCACCGAGGACCGGCGGTCGCCGTCGCTGCGCCGGGGCCGCCGGGGCACCGAGGAGGTGGTGCACCGGGGTCACTGGTGACGCGGACCTGCGCACACTGGGTCCGTGGTCCCCGACGAGCCCGGCCCGGACGCCGGCAACCGGTGGTCCCGTGCCGCCGACCGGTGGCTGCCCACCCGCGCCGGACGGCGGACCAACCTGGGCCTGCTGGGGCTGCTGCTGATCGCCGGCGGCACCGGGGTGCTGGGCTTCGCCGTCGGCACGCCGACCGCAGGCCGGGTGATCGCGGTGGCGCACGGCGCAGCCGGTCTGGGCCTGCTGCTGCTCCTCCCGTGGAAGGCCGTCGTGGTCCGGCGGGCCCGGCGCCGCCCGGCCTCGCGGCGGGCGCCGTCGGCGGCGTACTGGCTGACCGGGCTGGTCGCGGTGGTCCTGGTCAGCGGCGTGCTGCACTCCGCGGGCGCGGCCGGCGTGTGGGCCACGTCCGGCACCCCGATCGCGGCGCTGCAGGTGCACGTGGGCGCGACGATCGTGCTGGTGTTCGTGCTCGGCGTCCACGTGTGGGGCCGGCGGCAGCGTCCCCGGGTGGCCGACCTCGACCGCCGGGTGCTGCTGCGCACCGGCGTGCTGGCCGCCGGGTCCCTGGCCCTGTGGGTCGCCGGGGAGGCGGTCTGGCGCGCGACCGGCACCCCGGGTGCGGACCGCCGCGGCACCGGGTCGCTGGAGCGCGGCACCGACGAGCCCGACGCGATGCCGGTGACCCAGTGGGCCGGCGACACGGTCCCGCAGTCGGCCGGCACCGTGGTGGAGGTGGTGGCCGGTGGCCGCCGCGAGCAGGTGCCGGTCGCCGACCTCGACGGGCGGGACACCGCGCGGGCACTGCTGGACTGCACCGGTGGCTGGTACGCCACCCAGGACTGGGCCGGCACCACCCTGGCGCGGCTGCTCACCGACCGGTTCGGCGCCGACGTGCTGGCCGACCCGGGGCACAGCATCGAGGTCACCTCGGTCACCGGCTACCGGCGCCGGTTCCCGGTCCGGGACGCGCACACCACCCTGCTGGCCACCTCGGCGGCCGGCGAGCCGCTGTCGGTCGGGCACGGTGCCCCGGTCCGGCTGGTCGCCCCGGGCCGGCGTGGGGTGTGGTGGGTGAAGTGGGTGACCAGGGTCGAGCTGGTGGAGTCGCCCTGGTGGCTGCAGCCGCCGTTCCCGCTGCAGTAGGGCTCGGCCGCGTCGACCGGGCGGGCGAGGACACCCGGCAGGTCGCTGGCCCCTCGGCGTCCGCCGCGCGTGGCACCAGCACCGCGGCGGCGCTCCCGGGGAGCGGCAGCTCCGGGACCGTCCGGTGCCTCGTCAGCGCGACCGGCAGCAGGGCGGCGAGCAGCCCGGCCGGGCAGCCGAGACCACCGTCGGGGCGCGCGGGGCTCCCCAGGTCACCGGGTGGCGCCCGTCACCCCAGGAGGCCGAGCCAGTTCGTCAGCAGGGCCGCACCGGCGTCACCGGACTTCTCCGGGTGGAACTGGGTGGCCGACAGCGCAGCGTTCTCCACCCCGGCGACGAACCGGTCGCCGTGCTCGGCCCAGGTGACCGCGGGCGGGGTCAGCGGACCGGTGCCGGCGTGCTCGAGCGGGAAGTCCCGGACGCCGTAGGAGTGCACGAAGTAGAAGCGCTGGTCCTCGATGCCGGCGAACAGCCGGGATCCCGCGGCGGGCTGCACCGTGTTCCAGCCCATGTGCGGCAGCACCGGGGCCTGCAGCTCCTCGACGACGCCGGGCCACTCGGCGCAGCCCTCGGTGTCCTGGCCGTGCTCCACACCGCGCTCGAAGAGCACCTGCATGCCCACGCAGATGCCCAGCACCGGCCGCCCCCCGGCCAGCCGCTTGCCGATCACCCGGGGACCCCCGACGGCGCGCAGCCCGGCCATGCAGGCGGCGAACGCGCCCACCCCGGGGACGACGAGCCCGTCGGCGGCCAGCGCCTCGTGCGGGTCGGCGGTCACCGTCACGTCGGCACCCACCCGGGCCACCGCTCGTTCGACCGAGCGCAGGTTGCCCGATCCGTAGTCCAGGACGACGACCTTCTTCACGGCGTCCACGCTACCCAGTGGCCGCCACCGGGCCACCCGCCGGTGACCGCCCCGCAGAGAGCGCAGCTGCTGCCCGACCCCGCCGCCGCGGGCGGACGTACCCGGTCCGGCCACCGCTGCCGGCCAACGACCCTCCCCTCACGTGAGGGTAGGGTCAGCGCCCGTCGCACCGTCGCGGCACCTCCCCGCACCCGACCCGAACGGTGTCATGACGTCTGCCCTGCGCTCCCCCGACTGGCTCGCCGCGATCACGGACCCGCGCCGGCTGCGCATCGAGGTGCTCGCCGGCCTCGTCGTGGCCCTGGCCCTGATCCCCGAGGCGATCAGCTTCTCGATCATCGCCGGCGTCGACCCGCGGGTCGGGCTGTTCGCCAGCTTCACCATGGCGGTGACCATCGCCGTCGTCGGCGGTCGCCCGGCGATGATCTCCGCGGCCACCGGCGCGGTCGCCCTGGTCATCGCCCCGCTGGTCGCGCAGCACGGGCTGCAGTACCTGATCGCCGCCGTCCTGCTGGGCGGGCTGCTGCAGGTGGTGCTCGGCCTGCTCGGGGTCGCCCGGCTGATGCGCTTCGTGCCGCGCAGCGTGATGGTCGGCTTCGTCAACGCCCTGGCGATCCTGATCTTCGCCGCCCAGGTGCCGCAGCTGGTCGACGTGCCGTGGCTGGTCTACCCGATGGCCGCCGTCGGGCTGGCGATCATCTTCGGGCTGCCGCGGCTGACCACTGCCGTCCCCGCGCCGCTGGTCGCGATCGTGGTCCTCACGGCGACCGCGGTGGCCGCCGGCATCGACGTGCCCACCGTGGGCGACCAGGGCGCACTCCCCGACAGCCTGCCCGGGCTGCTCCTCCCCGACGTACCGATCAGCACCGCGACGCTGACGATCATCGCCCCCTACGCGCTGGGCATCGCCCTGGTGGGCCTGATGGAGTCGCTGATGACGGCGAAGCTGGTCGACGAGATCACCGACACGCCCTCCTCGAAGACCCGGGAGTCGGTCGGCCAGGGCGTGGCCAACGTCGTCACCGGTCTGTTCGGCGGGATGGGCGGTTGCGCGATGATCGGCCAGACCATGATCAACGTCCGCTCGGGGGCGCGGACCCGGGTGTCCACGTTCCTGGCCGGGGTCTTCCTGCTGGTGCTCGTGCTGGTCCTCGGGGATCTCGTCGCGGTCATCCCGATGGCCGCGCTGGTCGCGGTGATGGTCTTCGTCTCGATCGCCACCTTCGACTGGCACAGCCTGCGCACGCTCACCCGGATGCCCCGCAGCGAGACCGCGGTGATGCTGGTGACCGTGGCCGTCGTGCTGGCCACCGACAACCTGGCGATCGGCGTCGCGGTCGGCGTGCTCACCGCCTGCGTGCTCTTCACCCGCCGGGTCGCCCACCTGGTCACCGTGACCGGCGGCGAGGTCGTGGACGGCACGCGCACCTACGTCGTCCGCGGCGCGCTGTTCTTCGCCTCCACCAACGACCTGGTCGGCCGGTTCCACTACGCGGCCGACCCGGCGCACGTCGTCGTCGACCTGACCGGGGCACACGTCTGGGACGCCTCCAGCGTCGCCGTCCTGGACGCGATCGAGCACAGGTACGCCGCGCACGGGACGACGGTGCAGATCGTCGGCCTGACCGAGGAGACCGGGCACTACCACCAGCGGCTGGCCGGTCGACTGGGCGGCGGACACTGATGCGCGAGGCGGGCACCCTGCAGATCGGCGAGGTCGCCGACCGCATCGGGCTCTCCCTGCGCACCATCCGGCACTACGACGAGGTCGGGCTCGCCGTGCCCTCGGCCCGCTCGGACGGCGGGTTCCGGCTGTACGTGGAGGCCGACGTGGAGCGGCTGAGGGTGGTCATGCAGATGAAGCCGCTCGGGTTCTCCCTGGAGGAGATGCGCGAGCTGCTGCAGGTGCTGGCCGACGGCGGTCCGGCCGACCGGCTGACGCACTTCCGCACGGCGGCCGCCGAGCGGGTGGCCGGCCTGCACCGGCAGCTGGCGACCGCCGAGGCGTTCGCCGAGCGGCTCGCCAGCACCGGTCAGTAGTAGCGCAGCACGCCCGACGCGATCGCCAGTCCGGCCGCCACCAGCAGGACGGCGGCGAAGAACCACTGCCCGCCGGTGCGGCCCGCGACGTCGTCGTTCGCGCGGAAGATCGACCAGGCGCCACCGAGCAGGAAGCAGCCCACGACGATCAGCCCGGAGGCGAAGCCCACTAGCCCCTCACCTAGAGCGCGCCCTTGGTGGAGGGGATCCCGGTGATCCGGGGGTCCAGTGCCACGGCCGCGCGCAGTGCCCGGGCCAGGGCCTTGAACTGGCACTCCACGATGTGGTGGGCGTCCCGGCCGGCGTAGAGCACCCGCACGTGCAGCGCGATCCGGGCGTGGAAGGCGAAGCTCTCCAGCACGTGCCGGGTCAGCGACGTCGGGTAGTCCGGGCCGATCATCGGGGTCATGTCGGCGGGCTCGGCGTGCACGAAGTACGGCCGGCCGGACAGGTCGACCGCGGCCTGCACCAACACCTCGTCCATCGGGATGGTCGCGTCGCCGTAGCGGGTGATGCCCCGCTTGTCGCCCATCGCCTCGGCGAACGCCTGCCCCAGCGCGATCGCGACGTCCTCCACCGTGTGGTGGGCGTCGATGTGCAGGTCGCCGTCGGCGCGCACGGTGAGGTCGATGCCGCTGTGCTTGGACAGCGAGGTCAGCATGTGGTCGTAGAAGCCGACACCGGTGGCGATGTCGCCCTTCCCGGTGCCGTCCAGGTCGACCTCGACCACCAGGGTCGTCTCCGACGTCGTGCGCTCCACCCGAGCCGTGCGGTTCATGCCGGTGATCCTCCCCCAGGCGCCCGGGTGACCCCGACCACCTCACCCAGGACGGTGAGGAACGCATCGGTCTCCTCGGCCGTGCCGGCGGTGACCCGCAGCCACCCGGGCAGCCCGACGTCGCGGACCAGGACCCCGCGGTCCAGCATCGCCTGCCACACCGCCGGGGCGTCGTCGAAGCCGCCGAAGAGCACGAAGTTGGCATCGCTGGGCACGCTGGTCAGCCCCAGGTCCGGGAGGGCCGCGACGATCCTGTCCCGCTCGTGCTTGACCGCGTCCACCGTCGCCAGCAACTCCTCGGTGTGCGCCAGTGCGGCCCGGGCGGCAGCCTGGGTGAGGCTGGACAGGTGGTAGGGCAACCGGACCAGCTGCAGCGCATCGACCACGGCGGGGTCCGCGGCCAGGTAGCCCAGCCGCAGTCCGGCCATCCCGAACGCCTTGCTCATCGTCCGGCTCACCACCAGCCGCGGGCGGCCGGGCAGCAGGCTCAGCGCCGACGGCGTCCCCGGGCGGGCGAACTCGGCGTAGGCCTCGTCGACGACCAGCACGCCCTCGGTGGCCTCGTACAGCGCGGTGACCGTGTCCAGCGCGACCGCCGTCCCGGTGGGGTTGTTCGGGCTGGTCACGAAGACGACGTCCGGGCGCACCTCGCGGACCTGACCGACCGCCGCCGCCACGTCGATCGTGAAGTCGGGACGGCGGTGCCCGTCGACCCAGGTGCCGCCGGTGGAGGCGGTGATGATCGGGTGCATGGAGTAGGACGGCGTGAAGCCCAGCGCGGTGCGCCCGGCCCCGCCGAAGGTCTGCAGCACCTGCTGCAGCACCTCGTTGGACCCGTTGGCCGCCCACACCTGCGGCACCGTCAGCGCCTCCCCCGACACCCGGGTCAGGTAGGCCGCGAGGTCGGTGCGCAGCGCGATCGCATCCCGGTCGGGATAGCGGTTGAGCTCCAGCGCCGCCGCGCCCAGGGCCGCGCCGAGGTCGGCGAGCAGTCCCTCGGGCAGCGGGTGCGGGTTCTCGTTGGTGTTCAGCCGGTGGGCCGCCGGGACCTGGGGGGCGCCGTAGGGCGACTTCCCGCGCAGCTCCGGACGCAGCGGCAGGTCGTCCAGGGAGGTCACTTCTGCCGCACCGCCACCGCCGCGGCGTGCGCCGGCAGGTCCTCGGCGTGGGCCAGCACGTCCACGTGCCGCGCGACGTCGGCCAGCGCGGCCTCGTCGTAGTCGATGAGGTGGATGCCGCGCAGGAAGGTCTGCACGCTGAGCCCGCTGGAGTGCCGGGCGCACCCGCCGGTGGGCAGCACGTGGTTGGACCCGGCGGCGTAGTCGCCCAGCGACACCGGCGACCAGGGGCCGACGAAGACCGCACCGGCGTTGCGCACCCGCATCGCCACCGCGCGGGCATCCCGGGTCTGGATCTCCAGGTGCTCGGCGGCGTAGGCGTCGACGACGGCCAGGCCGGCGTCGAGGTCGTCGACCAGCACGATCCCGGACTGGCTGCCGCCCAGGGCGGTGGTGATCCGGTCGGAGTGCTTGGTGGCCGCGACCTGCTCGGGGACCAGCGCCAGCACCGCGTCGGCGAGCTCCTCGCTGGTGGTGACCAGCACGGCACCGGCCAGCGGGTCGTGCTCGGCCTGGCTGATCAGGTCCGCGGCCACGTGCACCGGGTCGGCGGTGTCGTCGGCGAGCACGGCGACCTCGGTGGGGCCGGCCTCGCTGTCGATGCCGAGCAGCCCGCGCAGCAGCCGCTTGGCCGCCGTCACGTAGACGTTGCCCGGGCCGGTGACCATGTCGACCGGCTCGCAGGACCCGGCGCCGTAGCCGAAGACGGCGATCGCCTGCGCGCCACCCACCGCGTAGACCTCGGTCACGCCCAGCAGCGCGCACGCGGCCAGCACACCCGGGTCGGGCAGCCCGCCGTTGTCGCGCTGGGGCGGGGTGGCGACGGCGATGGACTCGACCCCGGCGATCTGGGCGGGCACCACGTTCATGACCACGCTGGACAGCAGGGGCGCCAGGCCGCCGGGCACGTAGAGGCCGACCCGGCGGACCGGCACCCAACGCTCGGTGACGGTGCCGCCGGGCACGACCTGGGTGGTGACGTCGGTGCGCCGCTGGTCGGCGTGCACCTTCCGGACGCGCGAGACCGCCTCCTCCAGCGCCTCGCGGAGGGCTGGGTCGCAGCTGGCCAGCGCCTCGTCGAGGGCGGACTGCGGGACGGCAAAGTCCTCGGCGTCCACGCCGTCGAAACGCAGGGTGATCTCGCGGACCGCCTGGGCGCCGCGGAGCCGGACGTCCTCGCAGACCGGGCGCACGGTGGCCAGCACGCTCTCGATGTCGGTGGCCGCCCGGGGCAGCAGCCCGGTCAGCTCGCGGACGCCGGGCAGGGGCGCGTCGCGCAGGTCGATGCGGGCGAGCACGGGGCACCTCCGGGAGGGCGGACGGGGAACGGTCCCAGGATAGGTGCGTACGCCGACCGCACCGCAG
The DNA here is from genome assembly GCA_025966215.1 of Klenkia sp. Classification (GTDB taxonomy): domain Bacteria; phylum Actinomycetota; class Actinomycetes; order Mycobacteriales; family Geodermatophilaceae; genus Klenkia. Next base: position 5,592 of record JAOPVM010000092.1, on the reverse strand, counting down.
CCCCCGATGTGGCGCCCACCCGTAGGGTCACCGGCGTGGGCGAGCTGATCCCGTTGTTCCCGTTGGGGAGCCCGCTGTTCCCCGGCGTCGTGCTGCCCCTGCAGATCTTCGAGCCGCGCTACCGGCGGCTGGTCTCCGACCTGGTCGACCGCCCCGACGGCGCCGGTCCCCGCTCCTTCGGCGTGGTGGCGATCCGCCAGGGCTGGGAGGTCGAGCGGGTCTCCCCCGCCGAGGCGCTGTTCGACGTCGGCTGCACCGCGGTCGTCCGCGCGGTGACCCCGCAGGCCGACGGCGGCTACCGGATCGTCACCGTGGGCGCCGACCGGTTCCGGCTGCTGGACGTGGTGGTCGGCGACGACCCGCCCTACCTGCAGGCCGAGGTGGAGTGGCTGGGCGAGGAGGAGGCGGCCGAGGAGGCCGCCGGTGACGCCGAGGGCCTCAGCGACGGCACCGACGAGGTGCTGTCCTCGGTGGCCCGCGGGTCGCTGGGCCTGCTGGTGCGCAGCGTCTCGGACCTGTTCGCCCGCTACGTCACCGAGGTGGCGGCGCTGCGCGGCGGGCTGGACGCCGACGACGACGACGACGAGGAGGATGCCGAGCTGCTCGCCGACCTCGGCCTGGACGAACCCGGTGACCCCGGTCGGGACGGCGAGGCCGCGGCCCTGCTGCGCCAGGTCGGGGACGACGCCCGCGGGCTGTCCTACCTGGTGGCCTCGGCCGCCCTGCTGACCACCGAGGACCGGCAGGCGCTGCTCGCGGAGTCCGCGACCCGCCGCCGGCTGGCCGCGGAGTCCCGGCTGCTGCGCCGGGAGCTCACCCTGCTGCGCGAGCTGGGCGCCGTCCCGGTGCCCCTGCAGCAGTTCGCCGGCCCGCTGACCCCCAACTAGAGGACAGCGGGCTCGCTCGGGGGCGTGGTGGTCTCTGCCCGGCCGAGGTCGTCGCGGCTGACGAGCACCGTGGCCACCAGGTAGACGAAGACCGCGACGAAGGGGCCGACGGCCAACGCCGCCAGCGCGCCCAGGTCCAGTGCGGTGGTGACCTCCGTGCCGGGGGTGGACAGCTGCTCCTGGCTCGGCCCGCGGCCGAGCAGTGCCCCGAGCTGCCAGGTGACCAGGGAGGCCAGCAGCATGCCGACCGCGGTGGCCGCCAGCGTGACCACGCCGCGACGGGAGCGCAGCGTCCAGGCGGCCAGGCCGGCGAGGAGGCCCAGCCCGGCCAGCAGCAGCACGTAGACGCCGTCGCCGCTCATGAACAGCTCGGGTGGGACCAGCCCACCACCGACGACCTCCACCGAGCCCTGGGTGTCGGTGACCCGGAAGTCCGCCCGCGGCGCCAGCCACACCCACAACCCGCCGGTGACCAGGCCGAGCAGCCCGAGGACGACGGCCAGCAGCACACCGCCGCGCAGGTCGCCTCGGCTCCCCCGCAGCCCGGGCACCCCGGCCGGCACCGCAGCCGGCCGTTCGACCGGTGGGCCGTGACCCGGCTCCAGGGACTCGCCCTGGGCGTGCGGCGGGTGAGGGGGACCCGGGTCCTGCCTCACAGCAGGGCCACGCTGGTCGGGCCGAGCAGGGCCTTGATGTCGCCCATCAGCGCGGTGCTGGGCCGCACCCGCAGGCCCTGGTCCAGCCGCAGCACGGTCTCCCGCTGGCCGTTGATCAGCTTGAGCTGCACCTCCGTGGTGCCCGGGTGGCTGCCCAGCACCTCCCGCAGCCGCTCGACCACCGGCGGGGTGCACCGGGTGGCCGGCATGGAGACCAGCACCGGGCCGCGGGGGCCCTCGGTGAGCTCGGGGACCGTCACCTCGGACCCGAACAGCGACGGGGTGTCGTCCCGGCGGGAGATCCGGCCCTTGACCGCGACGATCTGGTCGCGGGCGACCTTGTCCTGCACCTCGGCCCACGTCTTGGGGAAGAACAGCACCTCGATGCCGGCCTCGAGGTCCTCGATGGTGGCGATCGCCCAGGGCGCGCCCTGCTTGTTGGTGCGCGGGGACACCGCGGTGAGGATGCCGGCCACCGTCACGTTGGCGCCGTCCTCCACCCCACCGGAGAGGATCTCGGCCAGCGAGGTGTCCGCGTGGCTGGTCAGCACGTGCTCCACCCCGTGCAGCGGGTGGTCGGAGACGTAGAGGCCGAGCATGTCGCGCTCGAAGACCAGCCGCTCGGACTTCGACCAGTCCACGGTCGGGATCGCGATGTCCAGCGCCGCGGACAGCGGGTCGTCGACCCCGAGGTCCTCCCCGCCGCCGAACAGGTCGAACTGGCCCTCGGCCTCACGGCGCTTGAGCCCCATCGCGGAGTCCACCGCCTGGCCGTGGATGGCCGCGATGCCCTGCCGGGAGTGGCCCAGGGAGTCGAAGGCACCGGCCTTGGCCAGGGACTCGATGACCTTCTTGTTGCAGGCCACGGTGTCGATCTTGCGCATGAAGTCGGCGAAGTCGCGGAAGTCGCCCTTCTCCTCCCGGGCCCGGCGGATCGAGTCCACCACGTTGTGCCCGACGTTGCGCACCGAGGCCAGCCCGAACCGCACGTCCTTGCCGACGGCGGTGAAGTCCCAGGAGGACTCGTTGACGTCGGGCGGGAGGACCTTGATGCCCATCCGGCGGCACTCGGCCAGGTAGACCGGGCGACGGTCCTTGTCGTCGCCGACGCTGGTGAGCAGCCCGGCCATGTACTCGGCCGGGTAGTTGGCCTTGAGGTAGGCCGTCCAGTAGGAGACCAGCCCGTAGGCCGCGGAGTGCGCCTTGTTGAAGGCGTAGTCGGCGAAGGGCACCAGGATGTCCCACAGCGTCTTCACCGCGGCCGCGGAGTAGCCGTTGGCCTTCATCCCGGCCTCGAAGCCGACGTACTCGGCGTCCAGCACGGACTTCTTCTTCTTGCCCATCGCCCGGCGCAGCAGGTCCGCGGCGCCCAGGGAGTACCCGGCCACCTTCTGCGCGATGGCCATGACCTGCTCCTGGTAGACGATCAGGCCGTAGGTCTGGCCGAGGATCTCCTCCAGGGACTCCGCGAGCTCCGGGTGGATCGGGACGATCTCCTGCTGGCCGTTCTTGCGCAGCGCGGAGTTGGTGTGCGAGTTGGCCCCCATCGGGCCCGGCCGGTAGAGCGCGCCGACCGCGGAGATGTCCTCGAAGTTGTCCGGGCGCATCAGCCGCAGCAGCGCGCGCATCGGGCCGCCGTCGAACTGGAAGACCCCCAGGGTGTCGCCCCGGGCCAGCAGCGCGTAGGTCTCGGGGTCGGTGAGGTCCTTGCTGATCTCGTCGAGGTCGACCGGGGCCTTGCCGTTGGTCACGATGTTGCGCAGCGCGTCGTCGATGACGGTGAGGTTGCGCAGGCCCAGGAAGTCCATCTTGAGCAGGCCGAGGGTCTCGCAGGTCGGGTAGTCGAACTGGGTGATCACCGCGCCGTCGGACTCCCGGCGCATGATCGGCACGCTGTCGATGAGCGGGAACCGGCCGATGATCACCCCGGCGGCGTGCACGCCCCACTGGCGCTTCAGCCCCTCGAGCTTGCGGGCCTGGTCCACGACCTCGGCCGCGCCGGGGTCGGACTCGTAGCGGGCCCGGAACTCCGAGGCCTCCTTGTAGCGGGGGTGGGCCGGGTCGAAGATCCCCGACAGCGGGATGTCCTTGCCCATCACGCCCGGGGGCATCAGCTTGGTGAGCTCGTCGCCGACGGAGTAGGGCCGGTCGAGCACCCGGGCGGCGTCCTTGATCGCGGCCTTGGCCTTGATCGTGCCGTAGGTGACGATCTGGCTGACCCGCTCCTCGCCGTACTTCTCCGAGACGTAGCGGATGACCTCACCGCGCCGACGCTCGTCGAAGTCGATGTCGACGTCGGGCATGGAGACGCGCTCGGGGTTGAGGAACCGCTCGAAGATCAGCCCGTGCGCCAGCGGGTCGAGGTCGGTGATGCCCATCGCGTAGGCGGCCAGTGACCCGGCGGCCGAGCCACGGCCCGGGCCGACCCGGATGCCCTGGTCCTTGGCCCAGTTGATGAAGTCGGCGACCACGAGGAAGTACCCCGGGAAGCCCATCTGGACGATGATCCCGACCTCGTAGTCGGCCTGTTTGCGCACGTGGTCGGGGATGGTGCCGCCGGGCCAGCGCTTGTGCAGGCCGCGCTCGACCTCCTTGACGAACCAGGAGGTCTCGTCCTCGCCGTCGGGCAGCGGGAACCGGGGCATGAGGTCGGCGCCCTCGGTGAAGGTGACCTCGCACTGCTCGGCCACCAGCAGGGTGTTGTCGCAGGCCTCGGGGTGCTCGGAGAACAGCGCCCGCATCTCCGCGGCGGTCTTGAGGTAGTAGCCGTCGCCGTTGAACTTGAAGCGGTTGGGCTCGTTGAGCCGCGACCCGGTCTGGATGCACAGCAGGGCGTCGTGGGCCTCGCTGTCCTCCTGGTGGGTGTAGTGCAGGTCGTTGGTGCCCAGCAACGGGATGCCGAGGTCCGCGGCGATCTCCAGCAGGGCGGGCCTGGTCCGCTTCTCGATCGACAGCCCGTGGTCCATGACCTCGGCGTAGAAGTTCTCCTTGCCGAAGATGTCCTGGAAGTCCGCGGCGGCCTGGCGGGCCCGGTCCACCTTGCCCGCGCGCAGCCACATGTTGACCTCCCCCGACGGGCAGCCGGTGGTGGCGATCAGGCCCTTGCCGAACCGTTCCAGCAGGTCACGGTCGAAGCGCGGCTTGCGGTACTGGCCCTCCAGGCTGGCCAGCGAGGACAGCCGGAACAGGTTGTGCATCCCCTCGGTGGTGCGCGCCAGCAGGGTCATGTGGGTGTAGGCGGCCTTGCCCTTGGAGGAGGCGCCCTCGCCGTCCTCGTCGGTGACCACGCCGAACTCGAACGGGGCGCGGTCGAACCGGGACCCGGGCGTGTAGTAGCCCTCCATGCCGATGATCGGCTTGACCCCGGCCGCGGTGGACTGCTTGTAGAAGTCGTAGGCGCCGAAGACGTTGCCGTGGTCGGTCATCGCCAGGGCCGGCATGCCCTGCGCGGCCGCCGCCTTCGTCAGCTCCGGCAGCTTCGCCGCCCCGTCGAGCATCGAGTACTCGGTGTGCACGTGCAGGTGCACGAAGTTCTCTGAGGACGGGGTGCTCACGGTGCGGGGTGCTCCTCACGGGTCGTGCAGCCGCCTGCCACCAGGAGGGCGGGCAGGGGCGGCGGGTCGAGCTGGGTGACCGGCGGGGAAGGCCGTTCGGTGGTGCCGGGTGGTCCGGTGGTGCTGGTTCGCTCGTGCTGGGTGGTTCGCTCGTGCTGGACCGGACACGCGGGCCGGTACAGCGATCCTCGCACTTCCGGAGTCGTACTCCGAGGGTCCGACAGAACGTGTCTCGGCGATCCGGACCACTCCGTCACGCCGGCCCCGCGGACCCCGACCCGAGCATCCGGCGCATCGACCCGCGCCGGATCCCGACGCAGGAGTGCGGCGACCTCCGGCCGGTCCGCGGGCGTGCCGGCACCGGCCTACGGGGCGCTCACCGGGCCGCCGCCGGCAGCGCGGAGGACGGCACGAGCAGGAAGCGCAGGTCGATGGCGGCGTGCAGCAGCACCGGCAGCAGCAGCGACCCGGTCGCGAGGTACACCCCGGCGAGCA
>JAOPVM010000078.1 GCA_025966215.1 Klenkia sp. | reverse complement strand
TGGCCGTGCTGGACGCCGAGCCCGATGCCGCCTCGCTGTCGCTGGGCACGGTCAACTTCGGCCGCGACTTGTTCAGCAACCCGTGGGACCTCATCGTCGAGCTGCACACCCAGATGCAGCAGCGCGGCATCGTCCCTGAGTACGAGGCCTTCGACCTCGGGCACCTCACCACGCTGCGCCGGCTGCTGGACAGGCACGGGCCGCCGCACGGCGGGCACGTGCACGTCGACCTGGTGATGGGCGTGCCCGGCGGGATGCCCGGCACCACCGGCGCGCTGGCCGCCTGCCTGCCCGCGATCGACCCGAGCTGGACCTTCGCGGCCACCGGGGTGGGTCGCACGTCGCTGCCGGTGATGCTGGCCGCGCTGTCGGCCGGCGGTCACCTGCGGGTCGGCATGGAGGACACGCTCACCTACGCGCCCGGCGAGGCCGTGCGCGACAACGTCCAGCTGGTCGCCCGCGCGGCCGGCCTCGCCCGGATCGCCCAGCGGCCGGCCCTGACCACCACCCAGGCGCGCGAGCTGCTGGGCATCCGTTCCCTGCAGGAGGCACCCCGATGACCGAGCCCACCCCGACCCTGTCCTCCGCCGGTGGTCGCGCCGTGGACACCCTGCTGGCCCCGGCGTTCCTCGAGGACGTCGAGCAGCGCACGATGACCGACGTCCGCGCGCTGCGCCGGCAGGCCGAGCAGTCCGAGGTCGACCTCTCCTACACCCGCCGGCTGCTGCAGGGCCGGCTCGACATCGTCCGCCGCGAGCTGCAGCGCCGGGCCGAGCACGACGGCCGCTCCCTGGTCGACCTGCTGCCGGAGATCCTGTCGGAGAAGGGCCGCGGGCCGGCCCACGGCCTGGGCCGACACCAGACCGTGCAGCCCAGCAACCCCGCCGACCACGAGCACTGGGTGAACTCCCTGGCCCCGGGCGTGGACCTCTCCGACGTCGGCGAGCTGCCCGACGACCAGCTGGAGAACGCCGCCCGCTCGCTGGCCGCGGGCGAGCGCGGGCTGTCCGAGCGCCGCCGCGGCGTGCAGCAGGTGATGGACGCCCTGGCCGGTGAGCTGGGCCGCCGGTACCGCGACGGCGAGGCCGACGTCGCGCAGCTGCTGGCGGCTGAGGGCCGGCACTGATGGACTTCCCGGACCAGCCCGTCCTGGTCGAGGTGTGGCGGTCGGGGTTCCCCGAGTCCGCGCACCGGGGCTCGCTGGTGGTGCTGGACGCCGACGGGGCCGTGACGCACGCCGTCGGCACCGTCGACCGGGCCACGCTGCCGCGCTCGTCGAACAAGCCGGTGCAGGCCACCGCGCTGCTGGCCGCCGGCTGGACCCCCCGGACCACGCAGGAGCTGGCCATCGGCGCCGGCTCGCACACCGGCGAGCCCGGGCACGTCGAGCTGGCGCTGGCCATGCTGGCCGCGGTCGGCCTCACCGAGGACGACCTGGGCTGCCCTCCCGCGCTGCCCTCGGACGAGCGCGAGCGGGCCACCTGGCTGGTCGAGGGCCGGGCGCCCCGGCGCGCGGCGATGAACTGCTCGGGCAAGCACGCCGCGATGCTGTCGGCCTGCGTCGCCGCCGGCTGGCCCACGCAGGGCTACCTGGACCCGGCGCACCCCCTGCAGCAGGCCGTCGAGGCCCGGCTGGGTGAGGCCGGTCGCGAGCCGGTCAGCGCCGTGGTGGTCGACGGGTGCGGTGCCCCTCAGCACGCGCTGTCGGTGACCGCCCTGGCCCGCGGCGTCCTCTCCCTGGTCCAGGCGCCCGAGGGCAGCCGGGACCGCTCGGTCGCCGACGCGATGCGGGCCCACCCGTGGCTGGTCGCCGGCACCGGCCGCGACGACACCCTGCTGATGGGCGCGGTGCCCGACCTGCTGGTCAAGGGCGGTGCGGACGGCGTGCACGTGGCCGCGCTGCCCGGCCGCGGTGCGGTGGCGCTCAAGCTGGAGGACGGCGGCGACCGTGGCCGGATGCCCGCGCTCAGTGCCGGGCTGCGCCGGCTCGGGGTGCCCGAGGCCGACCTCGCCCCCTTCGCGGTGACCCCGGTCAGCGGTGGCGACGGCACCGTCGGTGAGGTGCGCCCGGCCGCCGTGCTGGGCTGAGGGCTTCGTCACCTCACCAGCCCCCCGCTTGCAGGAGCTAGCACCCGCCGTTAGCGTCGCTGGCGTGCAGAACCCGTCGGAGATCGTCAGCACCGTCCGCGAGAGCGTGACCCATGCGGCCGCGTCCGCGGCGTCCGCGGCGGCCGAGGCGACCACGGTGTCGACTGCGGTCAGCTCCCAGGTGGGTGACTTCATCCGCAGCCAGCGCAACACCGCCCAGGTGTCGCTGCGCGAGCTGGCCCGCGCCGCCGGGGTCAGCAACCCCTACCTGTCGCAGGTGGAGCGGGGACTGCGCAAGCCGTCGGCCGAGATCCTCGCCCAGATCGCCCGGGGTCTGAAGATCTCCGCCGAGACGCTGTACGAGCAAGCCGGCATCCTCGACCGCCGGTCGGGCAACCCGGACACGGTCGCCGCCATCCGCGCCGACCTGTCCCTGTCCGAGCGCCACAAGCAGGTGCTGCTGGAGCTGTACGAGACGTACGCCCGCGAGCACGCCCTCACCCACCCCGCACCGGACCCCCAGGAGGAGTCGGCATGAGCAAGCCCACCGAGACCATCAGGAGCTACGGCGAGGCCGCCGTGACCGAGAGCCGCAAGGTCGCCGACGCGCTCGTCGAGACCGGCAAGACCGGCGTGCTGGCCGCCATCGGCGCCACCGACGTCGTCGTCGACCGCGCCCGCTCCGTGGTCGGCTCGCTGCGCTCCAAGGCCGAGGCGCTGCCCGGCGAGGCGCAGGTCCAGGCCGACCTGGCCGCCAAGGAGGTCCGCACCCGGGCCGAGGCCGCCCGCAGCAGGGCCGGCCAGGCCGTGGGCCAGGCCCGCAGCCGGGCCGAGGTCGCCGCCGACCGCGCGCAGAGCGCTGCCCGTCCGGAGACCGTCACCGGCATCGTGGGGAACGTGCGCAACCAGGCCGCCAGCACCCTGTCCGGCCTGGCCGCCCGCGGTGAGGAGGTCGTGGAGGACCTGCGCCGCCAGCCCGGCTTCCGCTCCGTCGTGGGCCGCGCCGAGCGTGCCGTGGACACCGTCGAGGACGCCCTCGAGGACGTCCTGGACACCACCGACGAGGTCGTCGCCACGGCCGCCGACCAGGTCACCTCGGTGGCCCAGAAGTCCAAGACCGCGGCCGCTGCCGCCGCCGACGACGTGACCTCGGCCGCGCAGAAGACCAAGTCGCGCACCAGCAAGGCCGTCGACGGGGCCAAGGACGAGACCGTCGCCGAGGCCCGCTCCACCAAGCGGACCGTGCGCAAGGCCGGCGCGCCCAGCACCCCGGCTGCGAAGGCCCCGGCCAAGCGTGCGGCCGCCAAGCGGACGCCCGCGAAGGCCACCGGCAAGGCCCCGCTGCCCCGCGCCACCGCCGTGCCGGCGAAGTCCACCGCACCCTCGGCCAGCAGCAACGCGCCGTCGTCGTCCTCGCAGGCGCCGTCGTCCTCGAGCTCGGCGCCGTCCACGCAGAGCTGACGGATCGGCCCGGGGGCGACCGGTGGCGGCTACCCTCGGGCCATGCCGGGCTTCGACAGCGCACTGTTCGCCGTCATCACCTACGCCGTGCTGGCGCTGGGCGCGTGGGCGACCGTCGATGCGGTGATCCGACCTGCCCCCGGGTACACCGCGGCCGGAAAGCTGTCCAAACCGGCCTGGGTGGGCATCACCGCGGTCGCCACGCTCATCGTGTTCGCCTTCTCGCCGATGAGCTTCCTCGGCCTGCCGGCGATCATCGCGATCATCGTCTACCTGGTCGACGTCCGGCCTGCGCTCAAGGGCCTGCAGCAGGGCAACAGCAGCTGGTGAGTCGGCCGCTGCCGGCCGCGGAGGAGCAACGGCTGCGGGCCAGCTTCCTGCGCCAGGCCATGCTGGCCACCCTGGGCGCCGAGCTGGTCGAGATCGGTCACGGCCACGCGGTGCTGGAGATGCCCAGCGACCCCCGCTTCACCCAGCAGTTCGGCTACACCCACGCCGGTGCGGTCACCACGCTGGTGGACACCGCCTGCGGCTACGCGGCGCTCTCGACCATGGGGGCCGACCGCGAGGTGCTCACCGTGGACTTCACCGCCAACTTCGTCGCCCCGGCCGCCGGAGCCCGGTTCCGGGCGACGGCCACCGTCCTGCGTGCCGGTCGGACGATCGTGGTCACCCGGGGCGACGTGCACGCCCTGGACGACGCCGGCGGGGAGAAGCTGGTGGCGGCGATGCAGGCGACCATGATGGCCGTGGCGCCGCCGCCGACCCCGCCGGTCGAGCCGGTCGGCTGATCAGCCCTTCGGCATCACGACCCACAGCACGACGTAGGCGATGAACTGCGGGCCGGGCAGGATGCAGGACACCACGGCGGCGATCCGCAGGCCGTTGCGGGAGATCCCGAACCGGCGGGCCAGGCCGGAGCAGACCCCGGCGATGACCTTGTTGTTCGTGTCACGGGCGAAGCGGCGGCTGGGAGCGGTCATGCCCGCGACCCTAGGGGCGCCGGCCGGGGGCCGCCCGTCAGCCGAAGACGCCCGCCGGCGGTTCGGGGGAGGGCACCGCGGTGGCGTCGTCCACGGCCACCGCGGTGCCGATGAACGCGGTCAGGTCCCGTCCGGAGACCACCCGGGCCGGCATCGGGTCCCCGGCGGTGCGCCGGGTCAGCCCGGCGACGGGCAGCTCGGTGTCCGAGGCGACCGCGACGGTGTTGCCGTAGCGCCGTCCGCGCAGGGTGCCGGGCTCGGCGATCAGCAGCACGTGGCCGAACACCCCGGCGAGCGTGGCGGCCTGGGTGCGCAGGAAGGTCAGCGGCGGGCCGTCGGAGACGTTCCACGCCGTCACCCCGCCCGGCTTGAGCACCCGGGCGACCTGACCGGCGAACTGCGTGCTGGTCAGGTGTGCCGGGGTGCGGGCTCCGGCGAACACGTCGACCAGGACGACGTCGGCGCTCGCGTCGTGCAGCGCTTCCAGCCCGGCCCGGGCGTCGGCGGCCCGCACCCGCACCCGGGCGGTGCGGGGGAGCGGCAGGTGGGTGCGCACCAGGTCGGTGAGCGGCTCGTCGAGCTCGACCACCCGCTGCCGCGAGCCGGGGCGGGTCACCGCGACGTAGCGGGCCAGGGTGAGCGCCCCGCCGCCGAGGTGGACCACGTCCAGCGGGCTGCTGTCGTCGTCGGCGTGCAGGTCGAGCACGTGGCCCATCCGCCGGACGTACTCGAACTCCAGGTGCGTCGGGTCGTCGAGGTCGACGTGGGACTGCGGCACCCCGTCGAGCATCAGCACGTAGGAGCGCTCCCGGTCGGCGTCGCCCAGGATCTCCGCGGTGCCCCCGGCGGTGGCCACCGGCCCGGGCAGCTCGGGGTGCTCCGGCGGGGGCGCGGTGCGCTTCTCGCGGCGGGCCATCAGCGGCCGCGCAGCAGGCGCTCGGCGGCGGGGTCGCCGGTGACCCCGACCTCGGCCGGGCGGCCCCAGAGCCGGCGCAGCAGCTGCTCGGCGGTGCCGGTGAGCGTGGCGTCGGGCTCGCTGTCAGGGTCCTCGGCGACCACGCCGCCGCGCACCGCGACCGGCCACGTCCGACCGGTGTCCTCGGCCACCACCCGCACGGTGGCCCGGGCGTCGGCCAGCGGCGGGGTGTCCGCCCAGCGGGGGAGGACGACGCGCAGCAGCTCACCGACCCCGTCGGCGGCGAGCTCCGGGTCGACCGGTGCGTGCTCGACCCCGGCGGCGGTCTCGAGGTCCAACCGGTGCACCAGGTGCTCGCTGGCCTGCCGGTGCGCCCAGTCGCGGGCGGTGTCCGCTGTCGGGCTCATGTGCCAGGTCGGCTGGTCGGGGTCGGTGGTGCGCAGCGTGGCGACCAGTTCGGTCAGCCCGAGGGCGAACCAGCCGTGCAGGTCCTCGGGCGGCCGGTGGTGCGGAGAGGGTGGGAGCGACGTGTCCCCCGCGGCGCCGGCCCGGAGGATCCCGGTGACCCAGCGGTGCACGGTGCCCAGGTGGACGACG
>JAOPVM010000075.1 GCA_025966215.1 Klenkia sp. | reverse complement strand
GCCGGCACCGCCAGTCCGCGGGCCAGCTCCACCAGACCCGCGAGGTCGGCGGCGTCGGAGCCGGCGAGCTCCACCAGCTCGTGCTCGTTGGGCACCAGCACGTCGACGGCGGCGAGCAGGTCGGCGGGCAGCGACTGCGCCGGGGCCGGGTTGAGCACCACGGTGCCGGTGGTGGCGCGGGCGGCGGCGAGCACCGTGTCCAGCGGGGTCTCCAGCTGCAGCAGCAGGACGTCGGCCCGGTGCACGCTCTCGACGTCCACGTCGGCCGCGGTGAGCTCGGCGTTCGCGCCGGGGGCGACGACGATGAGGTTCTCCCCGCCCTCGGCCTCGACCGGGATCGTGGCGCTGCCGGTCGGCACGCCCGGGGTGCGCAGCACCCGGCCCACGTTCACCCCGGCCTCGGCCAGTGCGGCCAGCTGACGGTCCGCGGCGTCGTCGGACCCGACCCGCCCGACCATGTGCACGCCGCGTCCCAACCGCCCGGCTGCCGCCGCCTGGTTCGCGCCCTTGCCGCCGGGCAGCACCTCGACGGCGCTGCCGATCACGGTCTCCCCGCGCCCGGGGAGCCGGCGCACGGTCACCACGACGTCCTCGTTCAGGCTGCCGACGACGGTCACGCTCATGCTGCTGTCACGCGGGCAAGCCTAGGGGCGAGGCCGTTAGCGTCCGGTGCGTGCCGCTGCCCCGCAACGACCCCGCCCAGTACGACGAGCTCGCCGACACCTGGTGGCAGCCCGCCGGGGGGTTCGCGATGCTGCACTGGCTGGCGGCCTCGCGGGCCGAGCACGTGCCCCCGGCCGACCACCCCGACGCCGTCCTCGTGGACCTGGCCTGTGGGGGTGGCTTGATGGCCCCGCACGTCCAGCGGCTGGGCTACCGGCACGTCGGCGTGGACATCGGCGCCGCCGGGCTGGCGACGGCCCGCGAGCACGGGGTGTCCGCCGTCCGCGGCTCGGTGCTCGAGGTGCCGCTGGCCGACGGGTGCGCCGACGTGGTGGTGTGCGGCGAGGTGCTCGAGCACGTGGCCGACGACGTCGGGGTGCTGGGGGAGTGCGCGCGGCTGCTGCGGCCCGGCGGGGTGCTGGTGATCGACGCGATCGCCGACTCCCGGTTGGCCGGTCCGGTCGCGGTCGGCATCGGTGAACGCATCCCCGGCGGGCCGCCCCCCGGCATCCACGACCCGGCGTTGTTCGTCGACCGCCGGCGGCTGCTCGCTGCCGCCGACCGGCTGGGCCTGGAGCTGCGCCTGGTCGGGCTGCGTCCCTCGCTGCGCGGGCTCCTGGCGTGGAAGCGCGGCCGGGCGCAGGTGGTGGAGATGAAGCCCCTGCGGTGGAGCGGGATCCTCTTCGCCGGCTACGGGCGCAAGCGGTCCACCGGCGGGGGACCGGCCTCGCACGTACCGTCGATGCGGTGATCCCCCGCACGGGCCCGACCCGATGACCGACGCGGTGCTCACCGGCGCCGGGCACGCGCTGCCGGCCGCCTACACGCAGGACGACGTCTGGGACGGGTTCTTCGCCGAGCACTACGCCGACCTGCGCTCGGCCCGTCGGGTCTTCGCCGGCTCGGGGGTGCGCACCCGGCACGCGGTGGCCAACCCGGTGCACGAGGACCTCTCCCAGTGGGGCACCGGCGCCCGGATGCAGCGGTTCATCACCGAGGCGCTGCCGCTGGGCAAGCAGGCGGTGGCCTCCGCCCTGGACTCCGCGGGGCTCGCCCCCGGGGACGTCGGGCTCTTCGCCGTCGCCACCTGCACCGGGTACGCCACCCCCGGCCTGGACATCCGGCTGGCCAGTGACCTGGGCATGCCGGCCGGGCTGGAACGGCTGCTCGTCGGGCACATGGGCTGCTACGCCGCGCTGCCCGGGCTGGCCGCGGTCGGCGACTACGTGGCGTCGCGTTCGCGACCCGCCGTCCTGCTCTGCTGCGAGCTCACCAGCCTGCACGTGCAGCCGGCCCGCAACGACCTCTCCCAGGTCGTCGCGCACGCGCTGTTCAGCGACGCCGCCACCGCGGTGGTGCTCGAGCCCGGGGCTCGGCGCGGGAGGCGGGTCGCCGGGGTCGTCGCCCGCACCGACCACGCCACGGCCGACCACATGACCTGGGACGTCACCGACCTGGGCTTCAAGATGGGCCTCTCCCCGCGGGTCCCCGACGTGCTCGCCCGGCACGTCGGCGCTGTCGTGGCCGAGCTGCTGGACGGCGCCGGCCTGCGGGTCGAGGACGTCGCCGGCTGGGCCGTGCACCCCGGGGGACCGCGGATCCTCGACGTCGCCCGCGACCAGCTGGGCCTCACCGAGGAGCAGATCGCGCCCTCGCGCCGGGTGCTGGCCGAGCACGGCAACTGCTCCTCGGCGACCGTCCTGCTGGTGCTCGAGGAGCTGGGGGACGTCGACGGCCCGGTCGTGGCGATGGCCTTCGGCCCCGGGCTGACGCTCTACGCCACGCTGCTGCTGCCCGTCTGACCGTCCGGAGTGGGAGGACCGGGCGGGGGCAGGGCCCGGTCGGGGCAGGTGGTCCGTGGGTGCGGGCGCTCAGGCCCGGTGCACCAGCCGTGGTCTCGGGCGTCCGGCCGGCCGGCGGAGCAGGGCCTTCCCGCGGGCGCCCACCAGGACCAGGTCCGCGCCGCGGGCGGCACTGCGGAGTGCCTCGAGCAGCACCGTGTCCACGACCGAGGTCCGGGACCGCCCGCGCACGCCGGTCGCCTCCTCTGCGCGGTCCAGCTCCGCCGCCACGAGGGCGGTGACCTCGGCCGAGGCGTGACCGGGGGTGAGGACACCGACGGCGAGCACCGTGCCGTCCCGGCGGGCGGCCTCCCGCAGCGACCAGACGAGGGCGTCGTGAGCGGCCGGGGAGCCGTCGGCGAGGACGAGCACCGTGGGCCGCTCCCGCCGGGGGACCCGGGGACCGACGGCACCGACCCCGGAGGGGACGGACGCGTCGGGGCCGCTCATGACAGTGATGGTGACCGGTCCGTCACCCAGATGCGAGAGGCTGGTGGTGGTGTCGAGACCTGTGAGCGCTCACAGCCGTTCGGCCCATCCCGTGTCCGGCGTGCCGGGACTCAACGCAGGCGGTTGATCACCAGGCGCTGCCGCGCCGCCAGTCACAGGCAAGGGGCGCCGTCGCATCCAGCCCGACCGGTGTGGCCGGCGTCGACAGCACGTAGACCCAGGAGTCGTCGCCGGCGCGGACACCTTCGGGGGTGAGCACGTTCAGCGGCCCGGTCCAGCGGGTCCAGTGCCGGGACTCGTACAGGTGGGCGCCGTCCTGGCTGGCAGCCAGTGCGCCGAGTTCGAACCCGCCCCGCACCAGCCGTTCCAACTCGGTCATCACCGCCCCGGCCACCCCCTGCCGCCGGGCGGTCGCGGCCACCGCGACGGCCTCGACGTAGCCGGTCCGCAGCGTCGTCCCGGCGGTGACCAGGTGTCGTGCGACGACACTGGCGTGCCCGACGAGCTCGCCGTCCCGGCGGGCCAACACGTGGACGCCCCCCAGGGCGTGGCTCCAGTCCTCGTCGTCGAAGTCGCCGGCGAAGGCGGCGTCCAGGAAGGTGTGCAGCTCGTCGAGACCGTCGTCCCCCAGGTCGGCGGTGGGTGCCGTCCGCAGCGCGAGGTGCGGTGGTGGTGCGGTGCTCACCCCGACAGCCTCGGTCAGCGGCGCACGGTCTGCAGGCCGCGGGTCAGCCGCGCGATCTCGTCGAGCATCGCGGTCGCGCCGGCCTCGAGCTCGGCGTTGCCGACGAACGCGTCGTCCTCGTCGATGAACTGGGTGAAGAACGGGATGGTGGCGGCCTCGACGACCGGGACCATCCGCAGCGCGCCCAGCACCGGCTTGAGCGCTGCAGCCGCGCGGGTGCCGGCCGAGACGCCGCCGTAGGAGACCAGCCCCGCGGCCTTGTCGGCCCACTCGTGGAAGAGGAAGTCCAGGGCGTTCTTCAGCGCACCGGGGATCGAGTGGTTGTACTCGGGGAAGACGAACACGAAGGCGTCGGCGCGGGAGACCGTCGCCGACCAGTCCTTCGTGTGCTGCTGGGTGTACTGGCCCAGCCGCGGGTGGTTCGGCTCGTCCAGCACCGGCAGTCCGGCCTCGGCGAGGTCGACCAGCTCGACGTGGAAACCGCCGTGGGCCTCCGCGCGCGCGGCGACCCAGCGGGCGACCGCGATGCCCTTGCGGCCGGGGCGGGTGCTGGCGGCGACGACCTGCAGGACGGGACGGGACACGGCGCGGCTCCTCGGGGACGACTGTTGAGCGTTCAACGTACGCCCGGGTGCCCGGAGACGAGACCGGCCCCGGTCCGTGGGGACCGGGGCCTGGTGAGAGAGCGGGTGACGAGAATCGAACTCGCACTGTCAGCTTGGGAAGCTGATGTTCTACCATTGAACTACACCCGCGAGCGCTCCAGACAGTACCGGACGCACACTCGGCAGGTGATGCCCGACCCGTACGACGGCTTCCCGCCCGGCTTCTTCGACCGCGCCGACGACAGCCCGGACGACGTGTTCTACGCACCGTCGCGGCTGGTCACCCACATCGACGACCGGGCCGTCGCCGCCGTCGGCGCGCTGTACACCGAGCTCGGGCTGACCGGTCGGGTGCTGGACCTGATGAGCTCGTGGGTCTCGCACGTCGACCAGCCGCCGGCCGAGCTGGTGGTGCTGGGCATGAACGCCGCCGAGCTGGAGGCGAACCCGGCGGCCACCGAGCGGGTGGTGCACGACCTCAACGTCGACCCGCGCATCCCGCTGCCCGACGCGGACGTCGACGCCGTTGTGTGCTGCGTGTCGATCGACTACCTGACCCGGCCGATCGAGGTGCTCGCCGACGTCGCCCGGGTGCTGCGGCCCGGCGGGACGCTGGCGGTCACCTTCTCCAACCGGTGCTTCCCGTCCAAGGCGGTGCGCGGCTGGCTGGGCACCCCCGACGAGCAGCACGGGCCGCTGGTCGCCGAGCTGGTCCGCCGGGCCGGCGGGTTCGGCGAGGCGACTGTCGAGCTGCGCACCCCGCCCGGACGGCGCGGCGACCCGCTGTGGGCGGTGACCGCGGTCAGGTCCTGACCGCGGTGTGCCGCTCCAGGAAGTCGAAGATGCGTGGCCAGGCCTCCTCGGCGGCACTCGTCACGTACGACGTCCCCGGCAGCGGCACGACACCGAAGAGCCGGTGGTCCCCGGTGAGGAACGAGTGGGCGGCGCCCGGGTAGGTGGTCACCTCGTGCTCCACCCCGGCCCCGGCCAGCCGCGCCTCCATGGCCGGACCTGCCCCCGACAGCGTCCGGTCCCGCTCCCCGTAGCTGGCGATCACCGGCGGGCAGCGGGTCAGGTCGAGGTCCGCGGCCGGCGGCTGGCCGTAGTTGGCGCTCACCGCGCGCAGCCCGGCCGGCGCCAGCGAGCCCAGCAGCAGTGCGAACGCCCCGCCCATGCAGAACCCGATCGCCGTCGTCCGGTCCGCGGCGACGTCCTCGCGCGCGCCGAGCCACTGCTGGACGGCGACCAGGTCGTCGATCACCGGCCCGGGCCGCCCGGCAGTCATCTCCCGGACCGACCGGACCAGGCAGCCCAGCTTGTTCCCGGCGCTGAACACGTCCGGGACGACGGCGACCCACCCCCGGTCGGCGAAGGTGCGACCCACCTCGGTGATCTCCGGGGTCAGCCCGAACGCCTCGTGCACGACGAGCACCCCCGGCCAGCCGCCCTCGGGGGCCTCCCCGTCCGGTCGGACCACCAACGCGCGCATGGACCGCCCGTCGCTCAGCGGGACGGAGACCTGCTGCGGTGCTGCGGACATGAGAGTCCTCTCATCGGGTTCTCACCAGGAGGTCACCACCCTGCTCCACCGTCGGACCGTGCGCACCCGGTCGGTCCTGTGGCTGGTGGCGGGGGCCCTCGTCCTCGTCGCCGTCCTCGGGCTGGGCTGGGTGGCGCTGCGCCCGGCCGCCGGCGACCCCGGTCCGGAACCGGCGCCGATCACCGTCCCGCTTCCCACCGTCGCGCCGGCGCCCAGCCCGACGGTCGAGCCGCCCCCGCCGGAGAGCCCGGTGACCCCGACCGACGTCGTCCCCCCACCACCGGTGGACGACGACGGCGACGACGACGGGGACACCGACACCGACGACGACGTTGACGACGACGGTGAGGACTGACCGCAGCAGCCGGGGCCGGAGACGGTGGGCGCCCCGTGCTGCCCGCACCCGGATCATCGGCTGGGTCCTGCTGCTCGTGCTGCTGTCGCTGGGCACGGTCACCCTGCTGACCTGGCGGATCCTGGTGCGCGAGACCGAGGAGCGGATGTCGGCCTCGCTGCGCGCCGAGGTGACCGAGTTCCGGGCGCTGGTCGACACCGGGCTCGACCCCCGGACCGGGCAGCCCTTCGCCTCCGTCGCCGACGTGCTGCAGACCGTGATCAGCTACAACCAGGCCCGGCCGAACGAGAAGTTCCTCGGCTACGTCGACGGCGTCTACCGCTTCCAGAGCCGGATCGAGGCGCCGGTGCTGCTGTCGGCGGACCCGGCGTTCACCGACCTGGTGGGGTCGGTCACCGACGTCCGGTCGGGCAGTTACGCCTCGGGCGCCGGCGAGGTGCTCTTCGTGGCCGTCCCGGTCATGCTGACCGGCAGCCCGGAGACCGGCGTCGTCGTCGCGGCCTTCTTCGCCGACGCCGAACGCCAGCCCGCCGACGAGACGGCCCGGCTGATGCTGCTGGTCGGCCTGCTGACCTCGCTGGCTGCCGCGGGTGGCGCCTGGGTGGTCGCCGGGCGGATCCTCCGGCCGGTCGCCGACGTCGCGGCCACCGCGCAGGGCATCACCGAGACCGACCTGTCCGGCCGGATCGACGTCCCCGACGGGCCCGGGGACGAGCTCGCCGACCTGTCCCGGTCGGTGAACGCGATGCTCGACCGGGTGCAGACCGGTGTCGCCGCGCAGCGCCGGTTCGTCGACGACGCCGGCCACGAGCTGCGCACGCCGATCACCATCGTGCGCGGTCACCTCGAGGTGCTCGACCCCACCGACCCGGCCGACGTCCGGGGGACCGTGGCGCTGGTCGACGACGAGCTGGACCGGATGAACCGGATCGTCTCGGACCTGCTGCTGCTGGCCAAGGCCGAGCAGCCGGCGTTCGTGCAGCCCCGACCGGTCGACGTCGCCGCGCTCACCACCGAGGTGGTCTCCAAGGTCGGCGGGCTGGGCGAGCGGCAGTGGGTGCTCGAGCACGTCGCCGACGTGGACGCGGTGCTCGACCCCCAGCGGATCACCCAGGCCGTCGTCGCGCTGGCCGACAACGCGGTGCACGTGACGTCGCCCGGCGACCGGATCGGCGTCGGCAGCCGGCTCACCGGCGACCAGCTGCGCTTCTGGGTCGCCGACAGCGGACCCGGCGTGGCCGCCGAGGACCGCGAGCGGGTGTTCGAGCGCTTCGGTCGAGGCCAGGCCGGCGCCCGCCGCACCGACGGCGCCGGGCTGGGGCTGTCCATCGTCAGCGCGATCGCCGTCGCGCACGGCGGCCGGGTCGCCCTGGACTCGGTCGTCGGCCACGGCGCCACCTTCACCCTCGTGCTGCCCGCGCACCTGGCCCCACCGTCACCGGACACCACCGTCGACGACTCGATGTCCACCGCCGACGTCCCCGAACCCGCTGGAGGCCACCCGTGAGCCGCGTGCTGATCGCCGAGGACGAACCGCGCATCGCCTCGTTCGTCGAGAAGGGCCTGAAGGCCAACGGGTTCACCGTGACCGTGGTCGGTGACGGGCTCTCCGCCCGGGACGCCGCCCGCAGCGGCGAGCACGACCTGATGGTGCTCGACATCGGACTGCCGGTGCTCGACGGGTTCGCGGTGCTCACGGCGTTGCGCGCCGAGCGCTGCACCATCCCGGTCATCGTGCTCACCGCCCGGGACTCCGTCACCGACACCGTCGCCGGCCTGGAGGGCGGGGCCGACGACTACATGCCCAAGCCCTTCCGGTTCGAGGAGCTGCTGGCCCGCGTGCGGCTGCGACTGGCCCCCCGAGGGCAGGATGCCGAGCTCACCGTGCTCACCGTCGGCGACCTGTCGCTGGACCTGCGCACCCGCCGGGCCCACGTCGCCGGCCGCACCGTCGACCTCTCCGCCCGGGAGTTCGCGCTCACCGAGACCTTCCTGCGCCACCCCGGCCAGGTGCTGGCCCGCGAGCAGCTGCTCTCACACGTCTGGGGCTACGACTTCGACCCCGGCTCCAACGTCGTAGACGTCTACGTGCGGTACCTGCGCAAGAAGCTCGGCGCCGCCCGGATCGAGACCGTCCGCGGGATGGGCTACCGCCTCGCCGCGTGACGTGACGCCGGTGGGCGCCGCAGACGCGCGGCAGGGGTACCCCCACCCACCCTCGGGAGGCTCGTGAGGGTG
>JAOPVM010000040.1 GCA_025966215.1 Klenkia sp. | reverse complement strand
GGGCGAGCAGGGCGTCCACGGTCAGCGCTGCGTCCGAGCTGCGACCCCCGCGCCGCGAGGCCCGGCCACCGCGGCCACCCCGGGGGGTGCTGGGGTCGGTGGGGCTGGTGGGGTCGGGGTGTCCGTCGCCGAGGCCGCCGTCCCGCCTCGGCTGGTCAGCCACCGGTCTCGACACCCCATCGTCTGTGCTCCGCGGCGCTCGGCGCCCACCCCTGTCCCCCCGCGAGGTCGGCGGACGCCGCGGTCGGGGACCCGGCCACGATACGGGGAGGTCCGTCCCACCCGGTGTCCCCACGCCGAGCCCTCTCCCTGCGTAGCGTCGGAGGGGTGAAGCTGCCCCCGCTGCCCGGCCCGGCCGACCTGTTCTCCGCCGCGGAGGGGCTGCGCGACCTCGTCACACAGTCCCTGGCCCTCGTCCCGCGCGTGGTCACCGCGGTCGGGCAGGGCGAGCTGCTGCTGGACCGGGTGGCGGTGCTGCTGGCCCGGGTGGAGGCGGTCGTGGACCGGGCCGAGGACGCTGTGGCCGGGGTCGAGGACGCCGTGGCCGGGGTCGAGGGCACCCAGGCCCGCGCCGACCTGGCGATCGCCGGGGTGGCGACGACCCGGGCTGCTGCGGACGAGGCCATCGCCGGGGTGGTCGCCACGAAGCGGACCGCCGACGAGGCCATCGCCGGCGTGGCCGGCACCCGCACCGACGCCGATGCGGCGATCACCGGGATCGAGACCACCCGCGCTGCCGCCGACGCACTGCTGGTCGAGGCGACGGCCCTGCTCGGCCGCACCGGCCCGCTGCTGGAGGCCTACCAGCCGGCCCTGGAGCAGCTGGCGCCGCTGCTGAGGACCTTCGCCGACGACCTGGACCCCGCGGAGATCGCCGCTCTGGTCACCCTGGTCGACCGGTTGCCCGTGCTGGTGAAGCACCTGGACGAGGACGTGCTGCCGGTGGTGGCCTCGATGGGCGACCTGGCCCCCGACGTGCACCAGCTGCTGGACACCGTGCAGGACCTGCGCGAGCTGGCCAAGGGGTTCCCCGGCTCCAAGCTGTTCCGCCGCCGGGGCGCGGAGGAGATCGCCGAGGAGGAGGGCGGCCAGCACGACCGCTGACCGGCCTCCGGGGGCTCGGTCCTGCGGCGCGCGGTGGTCCCGGTCCGCACGTCCTCTGCACGGCCGGTCACTGCTCGTCCAGCGCCTCTGACTCGTGCACCGCGGTCGTGCCGGACGTGGCGCCCTGCACCTCGTACTGCGGCTCGTCCGCACCGGCCTCGACCTTCCGGCCGCCGACCTCGGTCTCCTCGGTGATCGTCCGCGTCACGGTCCCCTCGGTCCCGGTGCCGCGGGTCCGCCAGGTGACGTGGTCACCCTTCTCCAGGTCCTCGCTCCCATCGGGCTCCTCGCCTCGTCGGGCCCGACTGCTGCCCGCCCCCGTCCGGGTCCACCCATCCCGCTCCCGCAGCACGGGCCACCGACCTGCGCAAGCCCGGTTGGTCACCCGTCCGGGTGGCCCCGACCGCTCGGACCGGCCACCGCCGCCGCCGCTCACGTAGCGTGGTCATCAGGACGACGCCGTCGCAGACGGCGCCCGACCACGGGGCCGGCCGGTGACGCTGGGTGACGGCTCGTCCTCCTGATCGCCGGCCCGGCCGGTCCCATTCCCCCGGGGCCGGCCGGGTCGGCCCCGCGTCCCCCGCCCTACGCTGGCCGGTCGTGAGCACCGCTGAGGGGACCCGTCCGGTCGACGTGCTGACCGTGGTGTCGACCACCGACGTCACGCCCGCCGTCCGCCGGGTGTCCCTGTCGGCCGCGCCGGAGGTGGTCGCGGCAGCCGGGCCGACCCTGGCCCTGCTCGTGCCCCGCGTCGGGGACCGCGCGCCGCAGTGGCCCGACGTGGCCCGGGACGGCCGGATCGTCTGGCCGCAGGGCAGCCACGGCGTGGCGCTGCGCAGCTACACCGCCCGGCGGCAGGACCCGGCCCGCGGCCTGGTGGACATCGACTTCGTGCTGCACGGCGACGGCCCGGCCGCCACGTGGGCAGCCGCCGCGACGCCCGGCGACGTGCTCGCCGTGGCCAGCGTGGCCCCCCTCGGGCACACCCCGGCCGGCTGGGTGCTGCTGGTCGGGGACGAGACCGCGCTGCCGGCGATCAGCCGGATCCTCGCCGCAGCCGACCCCGGGACGCGGGGCCTGGCGCTGCTGGAGGTCGCCGACCCGGCCGAGGAACAGCCCCTGGTGCACCCCGCCGGGGTCGAGGTGCGCTGGCTGCACCGCGGGGATCCCGACCCGGGCGCGCCCGACCTGCTGGTCGCGGCCGTCGCCGTCCTCGAACCCCCCGCCGACCCCGACGTCTTCGCCTGGGTCGCCGCGGAGTCCGCGACCGTCCGGGCCGTGCGCGCCGACCTGCGCGGACGCTGGGGCCTGGGCCGGGCGCAGCACCACGCGATCGGCTACTGGCGGCGGGGGCGGGCGATGTCCCCCGCGGGGTGACGCGGGCGCCGTCCTCGCAGGTTGCTCACAGGTAGCGTCCAGTGCAGGCCCAGTCACCGGCAGCAGGCTGTGGACCATGTCGACGAGGGCACCGGAGCGCGCAGCGGGAGGGCACGTGACCAGCAGCACGGGACCCCGGACCCCCGAGGCACGCCTGCTCGTGGTCGACGACGAGCCCAACATCCGCGAGCTGCTGTCCGCCAGCCTCCGCTACGCCGGGTTCGAGGTGGCCACCGCCGCCGACGGGCAGCAGGCCCTCGCCGTCGCCGCGCAGTTCCGCCCCGACCTGCTGGTGCTCGACGTGATGATGCCCGGCCTGGACGGGTTCGGCGTCGTCCGCCGGTTGCGGCAGAACGGCACCCAGACCCCGGTGCTCTTCCTGACCGCCCGGGACGCCGCCGAGGACAAGGTCTCCGGCCTCACGCTGGGCGGCGACGACTACGTCACCAAGCCCTTCAGCCTCGACGAGGTGCTGGCCCGCATCCGCGCGGTGCTGCGTCGCAGCCTCAGCGCCCGGGCGGTGGACGAGGCCCCGCGGCTGGTGTTCGCCGACATCGAGCTGGACGAGGAGTCCCACGAGGTCCTCAAGGCCGGCGAGCTGATCAGCCTGTCGCCGACGGAGTTCAAGCTGCTGCGCTACCTGATGAGCAACCCGGGCCGGGTGCTGTCCAAGGCGCAGATCCTCGACCACGTCTGGAACTACGACTTCAACGGCGAGGCCAACGTGGTGGAGTCCTACATCTCCTACCTGCGCCGCAAGATCGACACCACCGAGCCCCGACTGCTGCACACCCTGCGCGGCGTCGGCTACTCGCTGCGCCTGCCCCGCGGGAGCTGAGCCGCCCCCGTGTCCGGCCGCACCACCCCGGTGGAGTCCTCGCCGCTGCACGTCCAGCGGGTCCCGCTGCGGATCACCCTGGTCGGCCTGCTCGTCGTGCTGGTCGCCATCGCCCTGGGCGCCACCGGGTACGCAGCGACCTCGCAGCTGCGCACCTACCTGGTCGGGCAGCAGGAGGGCGAACTCCGGGACCAGATGCAGTCGCTGGCCGACAGCTCCGCCCAGACCCTCGAGCTGTGCAACGCGGACTTCCGCTACCCCGGGCCGACCCTCATCGCCTGCGCGAACTCCGCGACCGCGACCATCGTCCAGGGCGGGGACCGGTCCGCCCGCTCGCTGCCCGACGTCTCCTCGATCACCCCGGCCTCGATCGACTCCTACGACGACGCGCCCTTCACGCTGCGTTCGCAGGACGGGTCGACCTCGTGGCTGATGATCTCGTCCCAGCTCACCGAGGACACCGTCGTCAGCGTCGGCATCGACCTCTCGGGCGACCAGAAGGCCCTGGGCCGCCTCATCGTCGTGCAGCTGATCGTCGGGCTGAGCGTCCTGCTCGTGCTCGGCGTCGCCGGGTACCTGCTGGTGCGCAACTCGCTGCGCCCGCTGGTCGAGGTCGAGCACACCGCGGCCGCGATCGCCGGCGGTGACCTGTCCCGCCGGGTGCCGGCGGGGGACGACCGCACCGAGGTGGGCCGGCTGTCCACCGCGCTCAACGGGATGCTCAGCCGGATCGAGGGCGCGTTCCGGGCGCAGGCGACGTCGGAGGAGCAGGCCCGGGCCTCGGAGGCCCGGATGCGCCGCTTCGTCGCCGACGCCAGCCACGAGCTGCGCACCCCGCTGACCTCGATCCGCGGGTTCGCCGAGCTGCACCGGC
>JAOPVM010000036.1 GCA_025966215.1 Klenkia sp. | reverse complement strand
GGTCGGGCACCCAGGTGTAGAGCAGCTTGTCGTCGGCGACCCCGTTGCCCACCGCGTTGGCGATGGTCACCCGGCCGGCGCGCGCGGCGTTGAGCACGCCGGCGCAGCCGATCACCGAGTCCGAGCGGAAGTGCACCGGGTCCAGGAACTCGTCGTCGATGCGCCGGTAGACGACGTCCACACGCTGCTGGCCGTCCGTCGTCCGCATGCTGACCTGGCCGCCGGAGCAGACCAGGTCGCGGCCCTCGACCAGCTCGACGCCCATCTGGCGGGCGAGCAGGGCGTGCTCGAAGTAGGCGGAGTTGTAGACGCCGGGGGTGAGGACGACGACGGTGGGGTCGCTCACCCCGGTCGGCGCGGAGGCCTTCAACGCGGCCAGCAGCTTGGACGGGTAGTCCGCGACCGGCTGGATCCGGTGGTCCCCGAACAGCTCGGGCAGCACCTGGCTCATCGCCGCCCGGTTGGTGATCACGTAGCTGACGCCGGAGGGGCTGCGCAGGTTGTCCTCCAGCACCCGGAAGTCCCCGGCCTCGTCGCGCACCAGGTCGATGCCCGACACGTGCACCCGCACGCCGTTGGGCGGCACCAGCCCGTGCGCGGCCCGGTGGAAGTGCGCGCTGGTGGTGATCACGCTGCGCGGCACGATGCGGTCGGCGAACACCTGCCCGGCTCCGTAGACGTCGGCCAGGAACGCCTCCAGGGCGTGCACCCGCTGGGCCACCCCGCGCTCGACGTGCGCCCACTCGTCGCTGCCGATCACCCGCGGCACGATGTCCAGCGGGAAGGGCTGCTCCTCCCCCGCGTGCGCGAAGGTGACCCCGGCGTCGCGGTAGGTCTGGCTCAGCACGTCCGCGCGGGCCGCGAGCTCCTCGCCGGACATCGGTTGCAGCGAGCTGAAGAGCCCGGCGTACGGCGGCCGCGGTTGGGCCGGTGCGCCGAACATCTCGTCCCACTGCTCCCCGAGGGGGTAGCCGTCGAAGAGGTCCGCCATGCCGGGGAACCTATCCAGGGCTCGTGAACGGCGCGTGTCGGCGCGCGTGGGGGGTCCAGGCGGAGTGCCGGCGCACCAGTCCGGTCGCGCAGACCCCGGACTCCGCGGGCCCGGCGACCCCGTCGGTCCGGCGTTGCAGCAGCTCGGTGAGCCGACGGGTCACCCGGTCCGGCGGCTGGGGCACCGTGGTCAGCGGGGGGTCGCAGGTGCGGGCGTGGCGGCCGACGGCACGCCTGGGGTGAGGGGGGAAGACATCCCGGCGCCGGTGGCCTACAGTCGACGCAGGTAGTTGAGTGCTCAACTCTGGAGGTCGAGATGCCCGCCGTCACCGTCGAGGACACCACCGCGCTGGCCCGGGTCCCGGTGCCCGCCCCCAGGACCGTCCGGCGCCGCGTCCGCTCGGTGACCACGGCCCCCCGGGGCTTCGAGGGCGAGGGCTTCCCGGTGCGCCGCGCCTTCGCCGGGGTCGACCTGCGCGACCTGGACCCGTTCATCCACATGGACCAGATGGGCGAGGTCGAGTACGCGCCGGGTGAGCCCAAGGGCACCAGCTGGCACCCGCACCGCGGCTTCGAGACCGTCACCTACATCATCGACGGCACCTTCGAGCACGCCGACAGCCACGGCGGCGGTGGGTCGATCACCAACGGCGACACCCAGTGGATGACCGCCGGCGGCGGCGTCCTGCACATCGAGAAGCCGCCGGAGTCCCTCGTCCTCTCCGGCGGGCTCTTCCACGGCCTGCAGCTCTGGGTGAACCTCCCGAAGGCGCAGAAGTGGGTCCAGCCGCGGTACCAGGACCTGCGCGCCGACCAGTCGGTGCTGCTGGCCAGCCCCGACGCCGGCGCGTTCCTGCGGGTCATCGCCGGCGACGTCGGCGGGCACGCCGGCCCGGGGACGACGTACACCCCGATGGCCATGGTGCACGCGACCATCGCCCCCGGCGCCACCCTGGACCTGCCGTGGAACCCGGAGTTCAACGCCCTGGTCTACGTGCTGAGCGGCAACGGCACGGTGGGCGCCGGCGACCAGCCGGTCACCGGCGGCCAGCTCGCCGTCTTCGGCCCCGGGGACACCGTGACCGTCAAGGGCGCACTGCACCAGGACAGCCGGACGCCGTCCCTGGACGTCGTCGTCCTCGGTGGACAGCCGATCCGCGAGCCGATCGCGATGTACGGCCCCTTCGTGATGAACACCCGCGAGGAGGTCCGGGACGCCTTCACCGACTGGCAGGGTGGGCGCATCGGCTCCATCCCGGCGCAGCACGTCGCGCACGCCGGCGTCCAGGGGCAGGCTGACTGACATGAGCGACCTCGAGCCCCGCCCGTCACCTCGTGTGCTGGGCGGGCTCGGGGCGGTCGCGCCCCGCCCGGCCCTGGACCTGTTGCCCGGGAAGACGGTGACCCTCGGCTCGAGGATGCAGGTCCGCCGCCTCCTGCCCACGCTGGGCCGCCGGATGGTCGGCGCCTGGGCGTTCGTCGACCACTACGGGCCCGACGACATCGCCGGCACCGACGGCATGCAGGTGCTCCCGCACCCGCACACCGGGCTGCAGACCGTCTCCTGGCTGATCGAGGGGTCGGTGCACCACCGCGACTCCCTGGGCAGCGACGTGCTGTTCCAGCCCGGCGAACTGGCTCTGATGACCGCGGGCTCCGCGATCAGCCACAGCGAGCAGTCCCCGGTGACCCGCCCCCGGCTGCTGCAGGGCGCCCAGCTGTGGGTGGCCCTGCCCGACGGCACCCGGGACACCGCCCCGGCGTTCGAGCACCACGCCACGCTGCCCGGCTTCGTCTCCGACGGCGTCACCGCGACCGTGCTCCTGGGCACGATGGCCGGACACACCTCACCGGGGACGGCGTACAGCCCGCTGGTCGGCGTGGACCTGGCACTGGCGGCGGGGGCGGACGTCGAGCTGCCGCTGGAGCCCGGCTTCGAACACGCGGTGCTCGCCTCCTCCGGCGACTCCACCGTCGAGGGCGCTCCGGTGGCCCACGGGTCGATGCTCTACCTGGGCACCGGCCGGACGACGGTGCGGGTGCGCGCCGAGCGGCCCAGCCGGCTGCTGCTGCTGGGGGGCGAGCCCTTCGCGGAGCAGATCGTCATGTGGTGGAACTTCGTCGGCCGCAGCGGCGAGGAGGTCGCCCGGGCCCGCGAGGAGTGGGAGGCCGGCGAGCGCTTCGGCCACGTCGACGGCTTCGAGGACGGCGAGCGCACCGGCGCCCCGCCGATGCCCCCGGTCCCCCTGAAGGCCCGCGGCCGCGAACGCTGACCCTGCCTCTGGCAGGGGAGGCCGGGTCCTCCTAGAAGCCGCCACCGCCGAAGTCCCCGCCGCCCCCGAAGTCGCCGCCGCCGAAGTCCCCGCCTCCGCCGCCGAACCCGCCGCCGTTCCCGCCGCCCATGCCGCCGAGCAGCAGCCCGCCGAGCAGGCCACCGGCCAGGCCCGGCCCGAAGCCGCTGCCGCCGTACCCGCCGCGGCCGTACCCGGGTCGGCCGTAGCCGCCACCGCCGGACTGGCCGTCCTGGTAGTCCTGCACGTCCTGCTGGGCGGCCTGCATCGCCTGCTGGGCCAGCGCGTCGGCCCGCTGGGCGGACCGCAGCGCCGCGATCGGGTCACTCGACCCCGAACGTGAGGCGTCGTCGAGGTACCGCTCGGCCTCCGCGAGCCGGGTCCGCGCCGAGCTCCCGACCGCACCCCGCCGGGTGGTGATGAAGTCCCCGGCCGCGGCGACCGAGGCGTCGGCCGAGCGGATCGCCTGCTGCAGGTGGGCGGTGGCCCGCTCCTGCTGCTGACGCAGGTCGCGCGCGGGCTCGAGCGCGGCCTCCAGCGCGAGGTCGGCCTCGTCGAGCCGGCGGGTCACCGCGA
>JAOPVM010000034.1 GCA_025966215.1 Klenkia sp. | reverse complement strand
ACCCCGGGTTGAGCAGACGCAACCCGGATGAGGTCGTGGTGTCCCACGGGATGTGGCTGTGCCCGAAGACCAGCACGTCGACGTCCGGGTAGCGCGCCGAGCACCGTCGCTCCCGACCCCCGGAGTCCCCGGTCTCGTGCACCACGGCGAACCGGACGCCGCCCAGCTCCACCCGGGCGACCTCGGGCAGCCGGGTGCGCAGCTCCCCGTGGTCGTTGTTGCCGAACACCCCGACCAGCCGCCGGGAGCGGGCCTCCAGCTCGTCGAGCAGGGCCACGTCCACCCAGTCCCCGGCGTGCAGCACGACGTCGGCGGCCTCGACGGCAGCCCACACCGGGGCCGGCAGGTCGCGGGCGCGGCGGGGCAGGTGCGTGTCGGCCAGCACGGTCAGCTGCACGGGCACGGGCACGCACACATGGTTGCAGGGCACTACGTTCGCGCTGCCGGCCACCGTCGTGCGACCCCCGCACCATCCCCCGACACCGAGGACCGACCGTGACCGCAGCTGCACCCACCCACGTGGAGCCCTACCCGAGGCGGTGGCTTGCCCTGGCCGTCATCGCCGTCACCGTCCTGATGATCGTGCTCGACGCGACCATCGTGAACATCGCGCTGCCCGCGGTCTCGGTGGACCTCGACGTCAGCGAGGCCAACCAGCAGTGGATCGTCACCGCCTACACGCTCACCTTCGGCGGCTTCCTGCTGCTGGGCGGTCGGATCGCCGACTTCTGGGGCCGCAAGCGCACCTACCTGGTCGGTGCGGTGGGCTTCGCGCTGGCCTCGGCGCTGGGCGGGTTGGCCCAGAACGAGGCCATGCTCTTCGCTGCCCGCGCCCTGCAGGGCACCTTCGGCGCACTGCTCGGCCCGGCGTCCCTGGCGCTGATCACCGTGCTCTTCACCGACGCCGCAGAGCGGGCCAAGGCCTTCGCGGTCTACGGCGCGATCGCCGGCGGCGGCTCGGCCGTCGGCCTGCTGCTGGGCGGGGTGCTCACCGAGTACGCCGACTGGCGCTGGTGCTTCTGGGTCAACGTGCCGATCGCCGTCCTCGCCGTGGTCTTCGCGTGGCGGATCGTGCCGGAGAGCCGGGCCTCGGGTGAGACCAGCTACGACGTCCCGGGTGCGGTGCTGGTGACCCTGGGTCTGGCGTCGCTGGTCTACGGGTTCACCAAGGTCGCCGAGGCTGCGCAGGCCGGCGACGGCGGCAGCCCGTGGGCCGACGGCCCCGCCCTGACGTTCATCCTCCTCGGGGTCGCGCTGCTGGTGGCCTTCGTGGTCGTCGAGTTCCGGGTGCGCAACCCGCTGCTGCCGATGCGGCTGGTGCTCGACCGCAACCGGGGCGGGGCCTACCTGACCGCGACGCTGGTCGGTGCCGGGCTGATCGGCTCGTTCTTCTTCCTCAGCCTCTACTTCCAGCAGGTGCTGGGCTACACGCCGGTGACCGCGGGCTTCGCGTCGCTGCCGGTCACCGTCGGCGTGCTCATCGCCGCCGGCTCGGCCAGCCAGCTGGTGCCCCGCATCGGGCCCAAGCCGCTGATGGTCGCCGGAGGCCTGTTCGCCGCGGCCGGGCTGTTCACGCTGTCCTTCCTCGGCCTGGACACCCCGTTCTGGCAGGTGGCCCTGCCCGGCCAGGTGCTGCTGGGCCTGGGACTGGGCTTCACCTTCGTGCCGCTGTCCAACCTGGCCCTGGTCGGCGTCGGCGAGCACGACGCCGGGGCGGCCAGTGCGGTGCTGCAGGCGGTGCAGCAGGTCGGTGCCTCGATCGGCACGGCTCTGCTGGCGACCTTCTCGGTCACCGCGATCACCAATGCCCTGCAGGACCGCCCGCCGACGCCGGAGGACCCGACGGCCGCGCTGGCCGCCCAGGTCGACGGCTACACCACGGCCTTCACCTGGGGTGCGGGCTTCCTGCTGGTGGCCGCGGTCGCGTCGGCCGTGCTGATCAGGGCCAGCAGGGACGACCTGCCCAGCGAGATGGCCGTGCACGCCGGCTGACCGACCACCCGCACCGGCTCAGCTGGTGCGGGTGGAGGCCATCGCCTTGAGCCGGGCGTTGTAGGCGTCGAGCTCGGCGTCCCCGACCCGGTCGATGGTGCGGTCCCGGGTCTTGCTCTTGCGGCCCTCGGAGTTCGCCCACTGGAAGAACACGACCGCCAGCACCAGCACGGTCGGCAGCTCGCCGAACGACCAGGCGATGGAGCCGGCGGTGGTCTGGTCGGCCAGCGGGTCCACGCCCCAGCTCTCCGGCGGGTTCGCGAAGGTCTGCACGACCAGCGAGCTGCTCATCATGATCGCCACACCGAAGAACGCGTGGAACGGCATGGGCAGCAGGAGCTCGAGCATCCGGCCGGCGTGCCCGACGGTGCGCGGCCACGGATCGGCGCCCAGGATCGGCCCGAAGAAGAGCAGCCCGGTGACGGTGAAGTGGGCGAGCATGAACTGGTGGCCCAGCGGGTCGGCCATCAGGTCGTCGAAGACCGGTGTGAAGTAGACCCCGTAGAGACTGACGATGAACAGCGGGATGGTGAACCCGGGGTGCGAGAGGAACCGGGCGATCCGGCTGTGCAACGCCTCCAGCAGCAGGGCCCGCGGGACGCCGGCGGTGCCCGTGCCCCGCGGCAGGGTGCGCAGCGCCATGGTCACCGGTGACCCGAGCAGGAGCAGCAGCGGGGAGATCATGGACAGCACCATGTGCTGGGCCATGTGCACGCTGAAGAGCACCATCGAGTAGCCGTGCAGCTCGGTGCCGGTCACGGCGAACAGCGAGACCGCGCCGAGGGTGAACGACGCCGTCTTCCACCACGGCCAGCGGACGCCGGCGCGGCGCAGCCGGACGAGCCCGACGAGGTAGGCGACCAGCGCCAGGACCGTCAGCCCGGCGATCCAGGACCAGCCGTCCAGGTGCGGGGTGAAGAGACGGGCCCAGGTGGGGGGATCTGTGGGCATCCACATGTCCGAGTGGTCGTGCACGTCGCCCACTGTCCCACTGCGCACGACCGAGGGGGTGCGCCCCCTCAGTCGTGGACGGGGGACTCGTGCCCGCGGTGCGAGGCGCTCTCCAGCTGGAAGGTGCAGTGCTCGACGTCGAAGTGACTGCCCAGGCAGGTGCAGAGCGCGTCGAGCACCCGACCGCCGTGGCCGTCGGCGAGCACGGCGTCCTCGACCACCACGTGCGCGGAGAGCACCGGCAGGCCCGAGGTGATGGTCCAGGCGTGCAGGTCGTGCACCTCGATGACGCCGTCGACGCCGAGGACGTGCCTGCGGACGTCGTCGAGGTCCACCCCCCGGGGTGCGGCCTCGAGCAGCACGTCGAGCGCGTCGCGCAGCAGCGACCAGGCCCGGGGCAGCACCAGCGCCCCGACGACGAAGGAGGCGACGACGTCGGCGCCGGTCCACCCGGTGGTGGCGATGACGACGGCGGCGACGATGACCGCGATCGAGCCCAGGGTGTCCCCGAGCACCTCGAGGTAGGCCCCCCGCACGTTCAGCGACTCGCCCTGCCCGGAGCGCAGCAGCGCCAGGGACACCAGGTTGGCGACGAGCCCGACGAGGGCGACGGTGAGCATCAGGCCGGAGCGGATCTCCGGGGGGTCACCGATCCGCCGGACCGCCTCGACGACGACGTAGCCCCCGACGCCGAGCAGCAGCAGCCCGTTGGCGACGGCGGCGAGCACCTCGATGCGCTGGAGGCCGAAGGTGCGCCGGCCCGAGGCCGGGCGCTGGGCCAGGGTGACCGCGCCGAGGGCCAGGGCGATGCCCAGGGTGTCGGTGGCCATGTGCGCGGCGTCGGCCAGCAGGGCCAGCGAGCCCGAGGCGACCGCGCCGACGGCCTGCACGACCAGGACGGTGCCGGTGATGCCCAGCACCAGCGCCAGCCGGCGGCGGTACCCGGCGCCGGCGGTGGCCGTCCCGTGGCCGTGCCCGTGCGCGTGGTCGTGCCCCATCAGCACTCCCCCGGGTCACATGCAGCGGTTCGCATGCATCGAGTGTGCCCCACGAGGAGCTAGAGGGTGACGCCGCGCTCCGCGAGCCACGGGACCGGGTCGATCTTCTCGCCGTTCATGCCACCGACGTGCACCTCGAGGTGCAGGTGCGGTCCGGTGGACTGGCCCTGGTTGCCCAGCAGCGCGATCGTCTCGCCGGCCTGCACCACCTGCCCGGCGCTCACCAGGATCTCCTCCATGTGGCCGTACACGGTGACGTCGCCGTTCTCGTGCTGGATGTAGACGGCCTGCCCGAAACCGCTGGCCGGGCCGGCCTGCAGGACCACGCCGTCCATGACGGCGTACTCGGGGGTGAGCATGGGGGCGGCGAGGTCGATGCCGGCGTGCAGCGTGCCCCAGCGGTACCCGAACTGGCTGGACAGCCGGGCACCGTCCACCGGGGCGACCGCGGTGGGGCGGGCGGCCTCGGCGGCGGCCGCGGCCTGCGCGTCGAGCACGGCCTGGTCGGCGGCAGCCTGGGTCTGGGCGGCAGCGGCCTGCTCGGTCTCGCGCTGGGCGCGGCTGGCGGCCATCTGCTGGAGCTGACCGACCGCATCGGACTCGACGGACGCGGTGCTGGGCGCGGCCGGCAACCCGAGGGCGGCCGCGACGCTGACCACCTCGCTGGCGGTGGCGGTCCGCGGCTGGTCGGCCTGGGCCTGCGGGTCACCGGTGGTGAGCAGACCGATGCCGGTCGCGCCGACCAGTGCGGCGGCCAGGTACAGGGTGGGGCGACGCATCCGGGCCGGGCCGACCAGGGCCCGGGTGCGGGGGCCGCGGACCTGACGGTGCCGACCACGGGCGACGCGCCCCTCGGCGATGGCGGCGATGATCTCCGCAGCGGAGACCTCGACGTCCTCGCGGGGACTGTCGGCGACGACGAGGTCCCCGTCCCGGGCGGCCGCGCGGTCGATCACGACGGCGTCACGGGCCGGGATCTCGGCGTCGAGGGTGGCGGCCACCCGCCCGGCCAGGTCACGCACCAGGGCGTCCCGCTCGGGAGCGGCGGCCGCGGACACCAGCACGGACACGACGGCCCCGTCGGCGTGCCCGTCGAGGGTGTGGGAGGTGGTCGGGAAGGCGGTACCGGCTCCCCCAGCCGTGACCGTGCCCTGCGACCCCTCGACAGCGACGGAGCCACGGTCGGCGGTGCCGGCGGCACCGTTCCGTGGCTCCAGGTCGTGCCCGAGGAGTCGTTGCGGGTGTTGCGGCTTCATGCACCTGTCTTCCGTCGGCGAGCTGGGGAGCGGGACCCATGTAAACACGCCGTGACCCGACTGTGACCAGCACCGGGACCGAATCACAAGCCGATGGTGGCGCAGGTCACGACAACAGCTGCCAGTTCGACACCGTCCGTGAGGTGGTGATCGCACAGCGGGAAGGCATGCGCCTCGCCGTGTCGGGTAGGTGCGACAGACGCCACACGCGCTGCTGCCCGCCTGGAGACCACGGACGTGCAGTGCGACCCGCGGTGGCCTCACCCGCAACCCGGAGGAGATCTGCACCATGCGCGCAGTCACCTGGCACGGCCGCGACGACGTCCGCGTCGACACCGTGCCCGACCCCACCATCCAGGACCCGACCGACATCGTCGTGGAGGTCACCTCCAGCGGCATCTGCGGCTCCGACCTGCACCTCATCGAGGTCATGGCCCCGTTCATGAGCGTCGGCGACGTGATGGGCCACGAGCCCATGGGCGTCGTCCGCGAGATCGGGCCCGAGGTCACGGCGGTGAAGCCCGGCGATCGGGTCGTCGTCCCCTTCAACATCTCCTGCGGCACCTGCTGGATGTGCGAGCGCGGGCTGCAGAGCCAGTGCGAGACCACCCAGAACCGCGACCAGGGGATGGGCGCCTCGCTGTTCGGCTACACCAAGCTCTACGGCCAGGTGCCCGGCGGGCAGGCCGAGTACCTGCGGGTGCCCTTCGGCAACACCCTGCCGATCGTCGTCCCCGAGGGCCCGGCCGACGACCGGTTCGTCTACCTCTCCGACGTGCTGCCCACCGCCTGGCAGGCGGTGCAGTACGCGAAGATCCCCGAGGGCGGCAGCGTGCTGGTGCTCGGCCTGGGCCCGATCGGTGACATGTGCGCCCGCATCGCCGCGCACCTGGGCCACCAGGTGATCGCCTCCGACGTCGTCCCGGAGCGGCTCAGCCGGGCCCGGCAGCGCGGCATCGACGTCATCGCCAGCACCGACCAGGCCGAGGTCGTGGCTGCGGTGCGGGAGAAGACCGCCGGTCGCGGGGCCGACAGCGTGATCGACGCCGTCGGCATGGAGGCGCACGGCTCCCCCGGCGCCAAGCTCGCCCAGAAGGCCACGGCACTGGTGCCCGACGCGATCATGGAGAAGGTGATGAGGGTGGCCGGCATCGACCGGCTCGCGGCGTTGAACACCGCGATCGAGGCGGTCCGTCGGGGCGGCACCGTGTCGCTGTCGGGCGTCTACGGCGGGGCGACCGACCCGTTGCCGCTGATGAACATGTTCGACAAGCAGATCGGGCTGCACATGGGCCAGGCCAACGTCTGGCGGTGGGTGCCCGACATCCTGCCGCTGCTCACCGACGCCGACGTGCTCGGTGTGGACGACTTCGCCACCCACCACGTGTCCCTGGAGGACGCACCCACCGCGTACGAGGACTTCCGTCAGAAGCGGAACGGCACGGTCAAGGTGCTCCTGCAGCCCTGACCGGTACCTGAGCGCGACGTGACCGGTCTCATGCCGGTCGCGGGATGGCGTCGGGGGTCCCGTGCCCTTGGCTGGGGAGGAACCCCCGACGTCTCCCTCGTAGAGGACTGCTGTGCCCCGTGCCCTGCTCGCCCTGGCCATCGGTGCCTTCGGCATCGGAACCACCGAGTTCGTGGTCATGGGCATGCTGCCCGAGGTCGCCGAGGGACTCGGGGTCTCGGTGTCCGCCGTCGGCCTGCTGATCAGCGCCTATGCGGTCGGCGTCGTGATCGGCGCCCCGACGCTCACCGCGCTGGGCGTCCGGTTCACCCCGAAGCAGACGCTGATCGGGCTGATGGTGGTCTTCGTCGTCGGCAACGCGCTCTCGGCGCTGGCCCCGACCTACGGCACGCTGGTGATCGCCCGGGTGCTCACCGCCCTGGCGCACGGCTCGTTCTTCGGCGTCGGCGCGGTCGCCGCGCGTCGGCTGGTCCCCCGGGACAAGGCCACCCAGGCCATCTCGCTGATGATGGTCGGGCTCACCCTGGCCAACGTCTTCGGCGTCCCGCTGGGCACGTTCGTCGCCCAGCAGACCAGTTGGCGGCTCGTGCTCGCCGGGTGCGCGGTCATCGGGCTGGTGACCATCGCCGGCCTCGTCGCCTGGATGCCCGCGGTCAGCGGTGAGAAGACCGACCTGCGCAGCGAGCTGCGGGCCTTCGGCCGTCGCCAGGTGTGGATGGTGCTGGGTCTGACGATGGTCGGGTTCGCCGCGCTGTTCTCCGTCTACTCCTACGTCTCCCCCATCCTCACCGAGCTCGGCGGTCTCACCGAGGGCTGGGTGACACCCGTGCTGGCGCTCTTCGGCGTCGGGACGACGATCGGCACGCTGGCCGGTGGCAAGCTCGGCGACCGGTACGGCCTGCGCTTCGTCGCCGTCGGGCTGCTGATCAGCGCCGCGCTGCTGGTCGGGTTCGCACTGACCGCCCGGACGCCGGCCGCCGCCGTCGTCCTGCTGGTGCTGTTCGGCACCGTCTCCTTCGCCGCGGGCCCGGTGGTGCAGAACAAGGTCATCGAGGCCGCCCGGGTGCGCGGCGGGTCGCTGGTGTCCGCGGCCAACCAGGGCGCGTTCAACGTGGCCAACGCGATCGGCGCGGCCCTGGGCGCCGGGGTGCTCAGTGCCGGGTACGGCTACACCGCACCGATCTGGGTCGGCGCCGTGCTCGCGCTGGCCGGCACCCTGGTCTGCGTGGCGGCGATGCGCACCGAGCGGGCCGACGCGGCCAGCCCCGACCCGGTCGTGGCCGACGTGGACACCTGGGAGCGCGCGACCACCGACATCGGCGCGCGCTGACCGCTCCCCCGGGGTACACCGGGGGCATGACGACGACGGCAGACCGCTCCGGGCAGTTCCAGCTCGGTGACCGCACCGTGCAGCGCACGGGCTACGGCGCCATGCAGCTGGCCGGACCACACGTGATGGGCCCGCCCGCCGACCGCGACGCGGCGGTGGCGGTGCTGCGCCGGGCCGTGGAGCTCGGCGTGGACCACATCGACACCAGCGACTACTACGGCCCGCACGTGACCAACGAGGTCATCCGCGAGGCACTGCACCCCTACCCCGAGAACCTCACCATCGTCACCAAGATCGGTGCGCGCCGGACACCGGAGGGCGGGTGGCCCGAGGCACTGGAGGCCGACGAGCTGCGCCAGGCCGTGCACGACAACCTCGACCACCTGGGTCTGGACGTCCTGGACGTGGTGAACCTGCGGATGCCCGGCTTCGCCGAGCCGGTGGAGCGCTCGGTCGCCGGGCCGATGGAGACCATGGCCGCCCTGCAGGCCGAGGGCCTGGTGCGGCACATCGGGATCAGCAACGTGAGCACCTCGATGCTGGCCGAGGCCCAGGAGGTCGCCCCGGTGGTCTGCGTGCAGAACCACTACAACCTGGTGCACCGCGACGACGACGCGATGATCGACGCGCTGGCCCGCGAGGGCATCGCCTACGTGCCTATCTTCCCCCTCGGCGGGTTCACCCCGCTGCAGTCGCACGCCCTGCAGGAGGTGGCCCGCACGCTGGAGACCACCCCCATGGAGGTCGCGCTGGCCTGGCTGCTGGCCCGCTCGCCCAACGTGCTGCTCATCCCGGGCACGTCGTCGGTGGCGCACCTGGAGGCCAACCTGGAGGCGGCAGCTCGCGTGCTCGGCCCGGTGGAGCTCGACCAGCTGGACCGGATCGGCGGCTGAACGACCCGCTCAGCGGGTGACGGCGACCCGCTCCTGGCCACCGGCGCGCAGCCGGTCGTACTCGGCCTTCTCGAGCGGCACCGCGTCGGGCTCGCCGAGGTCGGCCAGGGCCACCCGGTGGGTCTCCCGGGAGCTGAACGCGGCGACTGCGACGACGACGCCGATCCCGAACACGATGCTGCCCACGATGAGCGGGACGTCGGTCCCCGGCGGGGCGATCGCGGCGAACAGCGAGGGCAGGAACGCGGTGATCATCGTGCCGATGTTCTGGCTGACCGCGAAGCCGGTGACGCGGGTCCGGGTCGGGAAGAGCTCCTGGTAGAAGCTCGGGAACACCGCGTTGTAGCCCTGGTAGACCGAGCCCCACATGACCAGCGCGAAGGCGAACGCCAGCACCACGCTGTCGGTGGAGATCGCCCACAGGTAGGCGTAGGCCATCGCGGTGGAGCCCAGGGCGCCGACGATGATGCACGGGCGGCGGCCGATCCGGTCCGACAGGCTCCCGATGAACGGGATCAGCACCATCGCGACGATGTTGCCGACCACCGAGATCCACAGGTAGGTGGCGGTGGAGAAGCCGATCCCGTAGGCCTCGCTGGTGGCGTAGGTGGCGCCGAAGACGGTGGCGGTGAGCGGGACGACGTTCATCAGCGCCATGCACACCACGCGCAGCATGTCGGCGCCGTTCTGCTGCACGACCTGCACGATCGGGGCCTTGCGGGGCTCGTCGGAGGCCTCGGCGGCCTGGAAGGCAGGGGTCTCCTCGACCTCCCGGCGCACGATCAGGCCGACGACGATGACCACCGCGCTGAGCATTAACGGGATGCGCCAGCCCCAGGACCGGAAGTCGTCCTCGGGCAGGATCGCGGCCAGCGGCAGGAAGACCGCCGCGGCGAGCAGCTGGCCGCCCTGCACGCCCTGCAGGGTGAAGCTGGTGAAGAACCCGCGCCGGCCGAACGGTGAGTGCTCCATGACCATCGTGGACGCCCCGGAGATCTCCCCGCCGACGGCGAAGCCCTGCACCAGGCGCAGCACGACCAGCAGGATCGGCGCGAGCACCCCGATGGCGCCGTAGGTGGGCAGCAGCGCGACCATGAAGGTCGAGACGCCCATCATCAGCATGCAGAGGACCAGCATGTTCTTGCGGCCGTGGGTGTTCACCACGCCCGGCCGCGACGTCCGGCTGGCCCTGTCGGTGTCCCTGCTGCGCCGGGGCGGCGGCTGGGCACCGGGGGTGCCCGACCCGCAGCACGTCGCGTTCGGCACCGACGACGTCGTCGCCACCGCCCGGGCGCTGCGCGCGGCCGGCGCACCGCTGCTCGCCGTCCCGGCGAA
>JAOPVM010000014.1 GCA_025966215.1 Klenkia sp. | reverse complement strand
TCGCGGTGCTGCTGGCCGCCGGGCGGACCGAGGAGGCGGCCGGGGCCGCGGACGAGCTGCGCCGCAGCAGCCCCGGCGTCGGGGACTGCGCGATGGCGGCGGAGGTCTACGAACTGGCCGGGGACCTGCCCCAGGCGCACCGGTGGACGGCGATCGGGATGACCCGCGCGGGCCTGCTGGCCGACGACGAGCTGGACGAGCAGGAGCTGGCCCGGCTGACCAGCGTGCGCAGCCGGGTGCGGCTGGCGCTGGGGATGCCGCCGGACTGAGCGTGCGGCCCCGCACGAGGCGGGGCCGCGGCGGCCACTACTTCTTCTTCTTGGCCTTCGCCTTGGCCTTCGTGGCCTTGGCCTTCGTCGCCTTGGCCTCGACCTTCAGCTCCTCGGCCTTCACCTTGAGCTTGCCGGCGGCCTTGTCGGCCTTCTTGCCGGCCTTCTTGTCGGCCGTCTTGCCGGCCGTCTTGTCGGCCTTCTTCGTGGCGGTCTTGGCCATGGGTGCCTCTTCCTCTCGGCGGAGCTCCGGACCGGAGTTCTACCAAATCGGCCTGGCCCGGCCCGCCTCGCGCGATCCTGGGTTTCGTCGCCGGCGACACCACGGCCCCGCGTGTCCAGTGGGTTGCGCCCCATGATCACCGCCGGTGACGGACGGGGGGGTGGGGTCAGAGCTGGGGGACGCACTCACCCGCGCCCAGCCGGGCGAGGCCGGCGAGGTCGCCGTCGGCGAAGTCGAGCAACCCGCCCCGGGTGGTGGCGTACATCAGCTGGGTGGTGTCCCAGACGTGCTGCAGGCCGACGACGTGGCCCAGTTCGTGCAGCAGGATCGAGCGGGCGATCTCCGCGCCCCGGTCGGTCTCCACGAGGGAGGCGAACTCCGGGCCGTCGAGGGTGACGTTGCCACTGACGTAGACCCGGGTGCCGTCGGCCGGGGCGGCCCAGGCGCTCCCGCCCAGCCCCGCGACGTCGCCGGCGAGCGCGGGGAGCTGCTCGGGGGTGCGCCAGCCGATGAGCACCGGCGCCCAGCGGTCGCCGTACCGGTCGGGCTGGAACACCGCGCGGGCCTCGGTGGGCAGCTCGTCGGTGGTGCCCTCCAAGCGGAACTGCAGTCCGGTGGTGTCCTGCATCCGCACCAGCGCGTCCTGGACCAGCGCCTGCCCGCCGACGGGGGCGCCGTCGAGGTTGACCACGACGTCGACCGGACGGCAGGGGTCGTAGGCCACCGGGGTGGCGTCGTCGGCCTGCAGGGTGACGAAGGCGTAGGAGTCGCTGTCGGGCGCCTCGGGCGGGGCGCCGAGCGGCTCGTCGGCGGCACCCACCCCGGCGGTCGGGAAGTCGCTGGGGGCGGCGGGCTGCTCGGTGACCGCCTCGGGGGCGACGGTCGGCGGTGCGGTGACCGTCGAGCGGTCGTAGAGCACCACCCCGGTGACGACGGCGACGAGCACCAGCAGCGCCACCGCCGTCCGCCCGCGGCGGCGCCTCCTCGGCGGGGGCGGGAGGGGCTCGTCGGAGAACCAGTCGCGGCCGGTGACCCCCATCGGGACGCGGCCCTCGGCCTCGTCGAGCACCCACTGCGGCACCCGTCCGGACGACGAGGCACGCAGCGGCCGGGTGCTGTCCTGCTCGGTCACCGCTGCTCCCGTCCCCGTTGCTGCCTCGAGTGTCCCTGACGGTGCGCGGGAACTGCCGTCACTCGCAGGCGACGCCGTCCCCGTCGCCGTCCAGACCTTCGCGGTAGCCGGGGTCCCCGACCCGCACCGGGGCGGCGCCGGCCGCGCGGGCCTCGGCGCAGCTGGCGAAGCCGGTGCCCGAGCCCGCGGGGGTGGGCTCCGGCCGGTCCCCGGGGAGCGGCTGGTCGGGGCAGGTGGCGAGGACGGTGGCCATCGCGTCGTGCTCGGCCTGCGTCGTCCACAGACCGTAGGCGGACTTCACCGCGACCTGTCGCGCCACGTAGTCGCACCGGAAGGCGCGGTGGGGCGGCAGCCACGTCGCGGTGTCGCCGGCGCCCTTCTGCTGGTTCAGCGAGCCGTCGACGGCGAGCAGGTTGAGCGGGTCGTTGGCGAACCGGGCGCGGGTGTCGGCGTCCCACCCCTGCGCGCCGGTCTGCCAGCTGTTGGACAGCGCGACGACGTGGTCGATCTGCACGAGCTCGCTGGTGCCCTGGCCGCGGGTGAAGACGATCGTCGTCCCGGAGTAGGGGTCGGCGAGCGTGCCGGTGACGACGACGCAGTCCCGGGTGCCGGGCGAGAACTGCTCGTCGACCAGGTCTCGGGCCAGCACGTCGTTGCGGGTGTCGCAGCCGTTGCGGTCGGTGTCGACCCAGCCGGCACCGAACTGGTCCCGGTCGTAGCCGGTCTGGGGCGCGCGGCCCCGGACGGGGAGCGTGGCGAGCGCCGCGAGCGCACTCCCGGGCTCGGCCGCGGGGACGACGGTCGTGGGCGCGGCGGTCGGGGACGTCGGGGCCGTGCTCTCGGCCGTGCTCTCGGCCGTGACCTCGGGGGTGCAGCCGGTGGCGAACAGGGCCATGGC
This sequence comes from Klenkia sp., assembly GCA_025966215.1. Taxonomy (GTDB): domain Bacteria; phylum Actinomycetota; class Actinomycetes; order Mycobacteriales; family Geodermatophilaceae; genus Klenkia. Next base: position 4,664 of record JAOPVM010000014.1, on the reverse strand, counting down.
GGCGACGGCGGCGACGAGCAGCCCCCGCTCCCCTGGTCGACGCATCCGTCGATCCTGCGGGCCGGGGGCCACGCCGCCGCCCCCGACACGCGGGACCGATGAGTCCCGTCCGGCCGCCGGGTCCTCACCACGACACCCCCGACCGACAGGACAGCCCTGTGACCATCACGAACGCCCTGGCCAGCCTCGCCGTCTCCGACCTGGACCGCGCCGAGCACTGGTACGCCACCCTGTTCGACCGCGGCCCCGACGCCCGCCCGATGGGCGGCCTGCTGGAGTGGCACCTGCCCGACGGCGGCGTCCAGGTGTTCCTCGAGCCCGACCGGGCCGGGCGGTCCGGCGTCACGCTCGCCACCAGCGACCTGGACGCGGTGGTCGCGGCGCTGACCGCGGCCGGGGTCGACCACGACGGACCGCAACAGGCCACGGCGTCCCGGCTGCTCCAGCTGGCCGACCCGGACGGCAACCGCGTCGTGCTGACCGGCGCGTGAGGCCGGCCACCGACCCACTCAGCTGCCGGGTCCTCCTGGGGGCGTCCGGAACGGACAGCGAGGCCCACCGGCCCGGCTGAGCCGCACGTCCTCCGGACCGGGCCGGGAGGCCCAGGCGGTCAGCTGACCCCGCACGTACTCCTGCAGCGACTGTCCGGAGCGTGCGGCACGCGCCGCGAGCTCAGCACGCGTCTCGTCGGGGACGTCACGGATGGTCATGGAGACGGTCACACGTGCAGATCAGCAGCAACGGCAGCAACGTGCCCTCAGCGCCCTCCCGGGCACGGCGCACCGACAAGGCAGGCTGTCCCCCGTGCAGCACATCGGGATCGACCTCGCCTGGGGGTCCAAGTCGCCCACCGGGCTCGCGGTGCTCGACGACGACGGGCGGCTGGTGCACGTCTGCGCCGTCCGCACCGACGAGCAGATCGAGGGCGCGCTCGCCCCCTTCGTCGCCGGCCCCTGCATCGTGGCGATCGACGCGCCGCTGCTGGTCACCAACGCCACCGGCAACCGGGACGCCGAGAAGGAGCTCAACGCCGACTTCGCGAAGTTCCAGGCCGGGGCGCACCCGACCAACCAGGGCAAGCCCGAGTTCACCGACGGCGACACCCGCGGCGGCCGGCTGGCCCGCCGCCTCGGGCTCGACCTCAACCCCCGCTCGGGCCGGGAGCGGCGCGGCATCGAGGTCTACCCGCACGCGGCGACCGTCTCGTTGTTCCGGCTGGGCAAGACGTTGAAGTACAAGAACAAGCCGGGCCGGGAGTTCCCCCAGCTGCAGGCCGAGCTGTTGGTGCTCATGGACCACCTGGGCGCGGTGTCGGAGCTCCGGCTCGGTCCGCTGTTCGCCGACCTGCGCGACCAGGTGGTGGCCGCGACGAAGAAGGCGCAGCTGCGGGTGGTGGAGGACCAGGTCGACGCCGTCGTCTGCGCGTACGTGGGGTGGATCGCCGTCCGTCGTCCGGACGACGTGACCACCTACGGCGACGCCACGTCGGGTGCGATCGTGACCCCCACGCTGCCCTCGGACCTGCTGCCGCTGAAGGCCACTCCCCCACCCGACCTGGACCCGGTGCCGCGCGCCATCCAGGCGTACGCGGACGCCTACCCGGAGACCGTCAGCGCCGCGGAGTCGGCGTTGGCCCTGGTCAGCGGCCTGCTCGACGAGGCCGGGATCAACTACCTGTCGGTCACCGGCCGGGCGAAGACGATTGCCTCCTACGCGGAGAAGGCGACCCGGGAGGAGGACGGCGTCCGGCTGTACGCCGACCCGGCCACCGAGATCGGCGACGTGATCGGCGTTCGGGTGATCACCTACGTGCAGAGCGACGTCGTCGTCGTGGCCGAGCTGCTCGCCGAGCAGGTGGTGGTGCTCGACGACCGCGATCTGGCCTCGCAGACCGCGCGGGAGGGCCGGTTCGGCTACGCCAGCCGGCACCTGCAGATCGCCGTCGACCCCGCCCGGGCCGACGAGTGGCCGGCGTTGCGCGACCGCCGGGTGCAGGTCCAGGTGCGCACCGTGCTGCAGCACGCGTGGGCGGAGTTCGAGCACGACATCCGCTACAAGGGCACGGTGCCCGCCGAGCACGCCTCGGAGTTCGACCGCAGGTTCACCCTCGCCGCAGGGCTGCTGGAGCTCGCCGACCAGGAGTTCACCGCGATCCGCGAGCGGCTGCGGGCCCCGGCGATCGAGGCCACCGAGGACGAGGACCCCGACGACCCGCGCATCGCCCCGCGCGAGCTCGCCGCGTTCCTGGCCGGCCAGTACGCCGACGCCGACTGGTCGCGCCCGGACCACTACGACTGGATCTCCGGCCTGCTGCTCGAGCTGGGCGTGACGTCGCTGGTGGAGCTGGGTGACGTGCTCCGGACGGCGGGGGACGCCGCGATCGCCGAGCGGATGGGCTACCGGTACCCGCCGGGCGCGGTCCGCCGGCTGGACGACGCGCTGCTGTCGGCGTTCGGGGAGCGGTACGTGGAGCTGCACGGCAACGCCCACCGGGCGCCGGCGCTGCGGGCCCGGCTCGCCAAGCTCGTCGGCTAGGGACGCGGCGCGTTCGTCGGCGTCGTCCATCCGAGGCCGGCGACCACCTCGGCCAGCGGCGCGGGCGGCCCGTACAGCCAACCCTGCCCGAAGGTGCAGCCCACGGTCTCCAGCAGCGCGGCCTGCTCGGCGGTCTCCACGCCCTCGGCGACGACGTCGAGGCCGAGTCCGGTGGCCAGCCCGACGATGCTGCGCAGCAGCTGGGCGCGGCGCGGTGAGGTGGTGATCGCGGCGATGAAGGAGGAGTCGACCTTGAGGATGTCGGCGGGGAGGGTGTCCAGGCGGCTCAGCGAGGAGTAGCCGGTGCCGAAGTCGTCGATGGCCACGACGATGCCCTGGGCGCGCAGGCTGTGCAGGGCGCGGACGGCCTCGGCCGACTCGGCGTCCAGCAGGCTCTCGGTCACCTCGAGCACCGTCTCCGACGCCGGCCAGCCGGTCTCGGCCAGGACCGCCCGCATCCGCTCGGGGTAGCCGGGGTCGCACAGCTCCAGGCCGGAGACGTTGACGCCCAGGCGCAGCCGGCGGCCCGTGCGGGCGTACAGCTCGGCGAGCTGGCCGGTGGCGCTGCGCATCACGTGCTCGCCGAGTGCTCCGATGAGGTGGTGCCGCTCGGCCAGCGCGATGAACTCCTCCGGCGACACCGGGCCCACCCCGGGCCGGGTCCACCGGGCCAGCGCCTCGACACCCAGCACGGAGTCGGTGGCCAGCTGCTGGACGGGCTGGAAGTACACCTGCACGTCCCCCGCGCGGACGGCGGCAGCCAGTTCGCTGACCAGCTCGGGGACGTCCCCGCCGCCCTCCAGCTCGCAGCGGCCGCGCCCGGCGGCCTTGGCCGAGTAGAGCGCCTGGTCGGCGCGGCGCATCAGCTGGGCGGCGCTCTCCCCCGACACGTACTGGGCCACGCCGACGGACAACCGCAGGTCGGGGTACCGGGCACACACCGAGCGCACCAGGGCCAGCGCGTCGGAGCCGCCGAGGCCGGGCAGCAGCAGCGCGAACTCGTCGCCGCCGTGCCGGGCGAGGACGGCGTCGGGGGGCAGTGCCGCACTCCAGGCCGCGGCGACCTCGCGCAGCACGTGGTCCCCGGCCTCGTGGCCCAGCGTGTCGTTGACGGCCTTGAAGCCGTCGAGGTCGAGCAGGGCGGCCGACAGCCGGTCGTCCTCCCCGAGGCCGGCCAGCAGGTCCTGCATCGCCTGGTCGAAGCCGCGCCGGTTGGCCAGTTCGGTGAGCGGGTCGCGGCTGGCGTCGGAGGCCCGCAGCACCAGGCTGCGGGTGACCGTGCCGAGGGCGACGATGACCGTCTGCAGCGCCATGGCGGTGGGGAGCGTGACGTCGCCCTGCGCGAGGAGGGCGAGGGTGACCCCGGCCAGGCCGCCCACCAGGTACGCGGTGCCGACGACGACGCTGAAGAAGAGGTAGCCGACGACCACCACGAAGGTCATCAGCGAGGCGGTGACCACGGCACTGCTGGAGTGCGGCGTCAGCAGCACCGCGACGTCGATGAGCACGGCGGCCGACGTGACGACGACGTGGAACGCCCAGCGCGGCCACCCGCGGGCCCAGCGGTGCACGACCGCGGCGCCCACGAACGCGGCGACCGACAGGGCCGCGAGCACCCGCCCGGTCGTCCGGTCGGTGTCGGCACCGGCGGTGATGAGCAGACCGGCGAGGCCACCGACCAGGTAGAAGACCGCGATGGTGCCTGCCATCGCCCGGGGGGCGACGACCTCGGGCGAACGCAGCCGGCTCATCGGGCCATTTGAGCACCCATGTCGTTCCGCACTGCGCAACCCGGGGTGTGAGGCGGGCGGTTCCCCCCGGCGGGGTGACGCTCAGGCCTCCAGGAGGCGAACCGGGCTGCCCGCCGACCACGCGGCCACGTCCTCGACGACGTCCCGCCAGAAGACCTCGTAGGTGCCCTCGGTGACGTAGCCCAGGTGCGGGGTGAGGACGGCGCGACGCAGCTCGCGCAGCGGGGAGTCCACCGGCAGCGGTTCGGTGTCGTAGACGTCGAGCCCGGCGCCGTGGATCTTCCCGTCCCGAAGCGCAGCGACGAGGGCGGCCTCGTCGACGATCGGCCCGCGGCTGGTGTTGACCAGGATCGCGGTCGGCTTCATCAGCGCCAGCTC
>JAOPVM010000424.1 GCA_025966215.1 Klenkia sp. | reverse complement strand
AGGTCCTCGATGTCCTTCTCCGACAGCGCCGGGACGCTGACGGCCACGCCGGGCAGCGACAGGCCCTTGTTGTTGGACACCACGCCGCCCTCGAGCACCAGGCACCACACGTCGGGCCCGTCGACCTCGACCACGGTGAGGGACAGGTTGCCGTCGTCGACGAGCAGCCGGTCGCCGACGCGGACGTCGTTGGCCAGGTTCTTGTAGGTGGTGCCCACCCGCTCGGCGGTGCCCACGACGTCCTCGACGGTGATGCACACCCGGGAACCGGTGGCCCACAGCACCGGGCCGTCGGCGAAGCGGCCGAGCCGGATCTTCGGGCCCTGGAGGTCGGCCAGCACGGCGACGGCACGGCCCACGGCGTCCGAGGCCTCGCGGACCAGGTGGTAGTTGCGCTCGTGGTCGGCGTGCTCACCGTGGCTGAAGTTCAGCCGGGCGACGTCCATGCCGGACTCGACGAGGGCGGTGATCTGCTCGGCGGTGCCCACGGCGGGGCCCAGGGTGCAGACGATCTTGGCGCGACGGGACATGGTGCTCAACCTAGTGGGGCGGCCGGGGAGAACCCGGACCGCCCCACTCAGTCGTCATGATGTTTGTCCTAGCGCAGCGCGACCGCCGTCGGGGTGATCGGCCGGGGCAGCATCGAGCCCCCGGTCAACCAGGTGTCCACGGCACCGGCGGCCGCCCGGCCCTCGGCGATGGCCCACACGATCAGCGACTGGCCGCGGCCGATGTCACCGGCGACGAAGACACCGGGGACCGAGGACATGAAGTCGGCGTCGCGGACGACGTTGCCGCGCCCGTCGACGTCGACACCCAGGCCCTCGACGAGGCCCTCCTTCTGCGCCCCGGTGAAGCCCATCGCCAGGAAGACCAGGTCGGCGGGGAGCTCGCGCTCGGTGCCCTCGACCTTGGTGAACTTCCCGTCGACCATCTCCACGTCGTGCACGGCGATGGCGCGCACGTGGCCGTCCTCGTCGCCGACGAAGCGCTCGGTGTTGACCGAGTAGATCCGGTCGCCACCCTCCTCGTGCGCCGAGGACACCCGCAGCACCATCGGGTAGGTCGGCCAGGGGTTCGTCGCCCCCCGGGACGACGGCGGCTCGGGCATGATCTCCAGCTGGGCGACCGAGGCCGCGCCCTGCCGGTGCGAGGTGCCCAGGCAGTCCGCGCCGGTGTCACCGCCACCGATGATCACCACGTGCTTGCCGTGCGCGTCGATCGGGGCGCGCTCGACCTGGCCGAGGGCCTGCCGGTTGCCGCCGGGCAGGAACTCCATGGCCAGGTGGATTCCCTCGAGCTCCCGGCCCGGGGCGGGCAGGTCGCGGCCGACGGTGGCGCCGCCGGAGAGCACGACCGCGTCGAAGTCCGACCGCAGCTGCTCGACGGAGACGTCGGAGCCCGCGGCACCGACCTCGACGCCGGTGACGAACCGGGTGCCCTCGGCACGCATCTGGTCCAGCCGGCGGTCCAGGTGCCGCTTCTCCATCTTGAACTCGGGGATGCCGTACCGCATGAGCCCGCCGATCGCGTCGGCCCGCTCGAAGACGGTGACCTCGTGCCCGGCGCGGGTCAGCTGCTGGGCGGTGGCCAGGCCGGCCGGCCCGGACCCGACCACGGCCACCTTCTTGCCCGACAGCTCGGCCGGCGGCTGCGGCTCGACCCAGCCCTCGGCGAAGGCGCGGTCGATGATCTCGACCTCGACCTGCTTGATGGTCACCGGTGACTCGGTCAGGTTGAGCACGCAGGAGCCCTCGCAGGGCGCCGGGCACAACCGGCCGGTGAACTCCGGGAAGTTGTTCGTGGCGTGCAGCCGCTCCACGGCCTCCCGCCAGTCGTCCCGGCGCACCAGGTCGTTCCACTCCGGGATCAGGTTGCCCAGCGGGCAGCCGTGGTGGCAGAACGGGATGCCGCAGTCCATGCAGCGGGCTGCCTGGGTGCGCAGCGCCGCGGTGCCGAAGGCCTCCTCGCCGCCGGCTTCGCGCTCGAGGTAGACCTCCTTCCAGTCCATGATCCGGACGTCGACCGGACGCCGCGGCGGGGTGGCCCGCTCGTACTTGAGGAAACCGGTGGAGTCAGGCACAGCGGGCCTCCAGGGGGACGCAGGGAAAGGGGAGGTCAGCCACGTGCGGCCTCCATGACGGCGCGGTCGACGTCGTACCCGGCCGCCTCGGCGGCGCGCCGGGCCTCCATGGCGCGGCGGTAGTCCCGCGGCATGATCACGCTGAACCGCTCGGACCAGCGGCCCCAGTCGGCCAGCAGCGCGGTGGCGACGGTGGACCCGGTCTCCTCGCGGTAGCGGGTCAGCGTCTCGCGCAGCCACAGCGAGTCCTCGGTCGACAGCGACTCGACGTCGACCATCTCCCCGTTGACCCGGTGGGTGGCGAGGTCCAGCACGTAGGCGATGCCGCCGCTCATGCCCGCGGCGACGTTGCGCCCGGTCTCGCCGAGGATGACCGCGCGACCACCGGTCATGTACTCGCAGGCGTGGTCGCCGACGCCCTCGACGACGGCCAGCGCCCCGGAGTTGCGGACGCAGAAGCGCTCGCCGACCCGGCCGCGCAGGAAGATCTCCCCACCGGTGGCGCCGTAGCCGATGACGTTGCCGGCGATCACGGCGTCCTCGGCCGGGAAGGTGGCCTCCAGCGCCGGGCGGACGACGATCCGGCCGCCGGACAGGCCCTTGCCGACGTAGTCGTTGGCGTCCCCGAGCAGCCGCATGGTGATGCCGGCCGGCACGAAGGCGCCGAAGGACTGGCCCGCGGACCCCTCGAAGGTGAGGTCGATGGTGCCCTCGGGCAGGCCCTCGCCGCCGTAGCGCCGGGTGACCATGGCGCCGAGCATCGTGCCGACGGTGCGGTTCACGTTGCGCACGGGCAGCTGCAGGCTCACCGGGCGCGCGTCGAGCAGCGCACCCTCGCAGAGCTGGATCAGCGTCTGGTCCAGGGCGACGTCCAGGCCGTGGTCCTGCCCGCGGACCCGACGACGCGGGGTGCCCTCGGGCAGTGCCGGGACCGCGAGCATGGGCGCCAGGTCGAGACCGGCGGCCTTCCAGTGGTCGACCGCAGCCCGGGTCTCGAGCACCTCGACCTGGCCGACGGCCTCCTCGATGCTCCGGAAGCCCAGCTGCGCCAGGAGTGCGCGGACCTGCTCGGCGAGGAACTCGAAGAACGTCACCACGAACTCGGGCTGGCCGGTGAACCGCTTGCGCAGCTCGGGGTTCTGGGTGGCGACGCCGACCGGACAGGTGTCCAGGTGGCAGACCCGCATCATCACGCAGCCGCTGACCACCAGGGGCGCGGTGGCGAAGCCGAACTCCTCGGCGCCCAGCAGCGCGGCCACGACGACGTCCCGGCCGGTCTTCATCTGCCCGTCGACCTGCACGGTGATCCGGTCGCGCAGCCCGTTGACCAGCAGGGTCTGCTGCGTCTCGGCCTGGCCGAGCCCCCAGGGGGAACCGGCGTGCTTGAGCGTGGTCTGCGGGGCGGCACCGGTGCCGCCGTCGTGCCCGGAGATCAGCACGACGACGGCGTGGGCCTTGCTGACCCCGGCCGCGACGGTGCCGACCCCGACCTCGGAGACCAGCTTGACGTGCACCCGCGCCTCGTTGTTGGCGTTCTTGAGGTCGTGGATGAGCTGCTTGAGGTCCTCGATGGAGTAGATGTCGTGGTGCGGCGGCGGGGAGATCAGGCCGACCCCGGGGGTGGAGTGCCGGGTACGGGCGATCCACGGGTAGACCTTCGAGCCCGGCAGCTGCCCGCCCTCGCCGGGCTTGGCGCCCTGGGCCATCTTGATCTGGATGTCGTCGGCGTTGACCAGGTACTCACTGGTCACACCGAACCGGCCGCTGGCCACCTGCTTGATCGCCGAGCGGCGCAGGTCGCCGTTCTCGTCGGGGGTGAAGCGGTCGGCGTCCTCGCCGCCCTCGCCGGTGTTGGACTTGCCGCCGAGGCGGTTCATCGCGATGGCCAGGGTCTGGTGCGCCTCCTGGGAGACCGAGCCGTAGCTCATCGCCCCGGTGGAGAAGCGCTTGACGATCTCGCTGACCGGCTCGACCTCCTCGATCGGCACCGGCGGGCGCAGGCCCTCCTTGAAGGCGAACAGACCACGCAGCGTGGAGGCCTCGCGGGACAGCTGGTCGACCGCGTCGGTGTACTTCTCGAACACGTCGAACTGCCGGGACCGGGTGGCGTGCTGGAGCAGGAACACCGTCTCGGGGTTGAACAGGTGCACCTCGCCCTCGCGACGCCACTGGTACTCCCCGCCCACGGTGAGCTTGCGGTGCGCGACCTCGGTGGGGTTGGAGGGGTAGGCCCGGCGGTGGCGCATGGCCACCTCCTCGGCCAGCACGTCCAGACCGACGCCACCGAGGGTCGACGACGTCCCGGTGAAGTACTTCTCGACCAGGTCCTGGGAGAGCCCGACGGCCTCGAAGATCTGCGCCATCGTGTAGGAGCCGACGGTGCTGATGCCCATCTTGCTCATGACCTCCAGGACGCCCTTGCCCATGGCCTTGACCACGTTGCGCACGGCCTGGGCGGGCTGGACCCCGGTGAGCAGCCCGTCGCGGATCAGGTCCTCGACGCTCTCGAAGGCCAGGTAGGGGTTGACCGCCGCCGCGCCGTAGCCCAGCAGCAGTGCGACGTGGTGCACCTCTCGGCAGTCACCGGACTCGACGATCAGCCCGACCTCCATCCGGGTGCGCTCGCGCACCAGGTGGTGGTGGACCGCTGCGGTCATCAGCAGCGACGGGATCGGGGCACGCTGCTCGTCGCAGTCCCGGT
>JAOPVM010000380.1 GCA_025966215.1 Klenkia sp. | reverse complement strand
ACTCGCTCGGGCCCCCGCCGGGCTGCGGGCCGAGGTCGACGCCCTCGCCGCCCTCGTCGACTCCGGTCGCAGCCCGGCCGACGACGTGCTGGACACCGCCTACCGCTCCGGCCCTGCGGGGGCACTGCTCGCCGCCTGTGCCGACCCCACCCCGAGGGAGGAGACCTCATGACCGCTGCCCACCAGCCGACCGCCGAGACCGTCGTCCGGGACCTGACCGTCGCCCGGGACCGCACGCTGCACCTGACCGACCTCGACGAGCCCGAGCTGCTCCGCCAGCACGATCCGCTGATGAGCCCCATGGTCTGGGACCTCGCGCACATCGGGCAGCAGGAGGACCTGTGGCTGCTGCGTGGCGGGGAGGCCGGCCGGCCCGGCGTGCTGCCGGTGCACGTCGAGGCGCTCTACGACGCGTTCACCCACCCCCGGGCGGTGCGCGCCGGACTGCCGCTGCTCCCGCCGGTGGAGGCCCGCGGGTTCGTCGCCGACGTCCGGGCGCGGGTGCTGGACGGCATCGAGGCCGCCGGTCGGTCCGAGGACCCGGGCACCGCGCTCTTCCCCGCCGCCATGGTGGCCAGCCACGAGCAGCAGCACGGGGAGACGATGCTGCAGACCCTGCAGCTGCGCTCGGGCCCGGCGGTGCTCGGCGCCGGGGCCGCACTGCCGTCCGGCCGCCCAGGGGTGGCCGGCACCTCGGTGCTGGTGCCGGCGGGCCCCTGCCAGCTCGGGGTGGACGGCGTCGAGGAGCCGTTCAGCCTGGACAACGAGCGCCCGGCGCACACCGTCGACGTCCCGGCCTTCCGGATCGGCCGGGTGCCGGTCAGCAACGCCGAGTACGCCCGGTTCGTCGCCGACGAGGGCTACCGCACCCCGCGGTGGTGGTCCGAGCGCGGCTGGGCGCACGTGGTCGAGGCCGGGCTGGAGCGGCCGATGACCTGGCACCCCGACGGCACCCGGACCCGCTTCGGGACCGTCGAGGAGGTGCCCGGTGACGAACCGGTCCAGCACGTCACCTTCTTCGAGGCCGAGGCGTACGCGGCCTGGGCCGGTGCCCGGCTGCCCACCGAGGTCGAGTGGGAGAAGGCGGCCAGCTGGGACCCGGCCACCGCGCGCCGGCGCCGCTTCCCGTGGGGTTCGTCCGAGCCGACGGCGCAGCTGGCCAACCTCGACGGTGTCGCGCTGCGGCCGGCCCCGGTCGGCGCCTACCCCGCGGGCGCCTCGGCGTACGGCGTCGAGCAGCTGCTGGGCGACGTGTGGGAGTGGACCAGCTCGCCGTTCACCGCGTGGCCCGGGTTCACCCCGATGCTCTACGCCCAGTACTCCGAGCCGTTCTTCGGCGGCGACTACCGGGTGCTCCGGGGCGGCTCCTGGGCGGTGGGCGCCTCGACGCTGCGGCCGAGCTTCCGCAACTGGGACCACCCGCAGCGCCGCCAGGTGTTCAGCGGGATCCGGTTGGCCTGGGATGTGTAGGACCGCCCGTGTGTAGGCACCTGGCGTGGCTGGGGCGACCCCGCTCGTTGGCGTCGCTGGTGCTGGACCCGCCGTCCGCCCTGGTCGTGCAGTCCTACGCGCCCCGCCGGCAGGCGCACGGCACGGTCAACGCCGACGGCTGGGGCGTGGGCTGGTGGGCCGCGGACCGCCCCGAGCCCGCCCGCTGGCGGTCGGCGACCCCGCTGTGGGGCTCGGCGTCCTTCGCCTCGGTCGCGCCGGCGGTGGCCTCGTCCTGCGTGCTGGCCGCGGTCCGCTCGGCCACCATGGGGATGCCGATCGAGGAGTCCGCGGCCGCCCCCTTCACCGACGGCCGGTGGCTGCTGTCGCACAACGGCCGGGTCGACCGCACCGTGCTGCCGGCCTCCCCGGGCGCGGAGTCGGTCTGCGACAGCGCGCAGCTGGCGGCGCTGGTGTTCCACCGTGGTGTCGACTCCCTCGGCGACGTCGTCCGGGAGGTCGGTGCGGCCGACCCCGCCGCCCGGCTGAACCTGCTGGCCGCCGACGGCACCCGGCTGCTGGCCACCACCTGGGGCGACACCCTCTCGGTGCTCAGCACCGACGCCGGCACGGTGCTGGCGAGCGAGCCCTACGACGACGACGCACGCTGGGTCGACGTCCCCGACCGGCACCTGGTGTCGGTCACCCCCGACGGCGTCTGCCTGGAGGACCTGCAGTGACGTTCAGCCTCACCGACCACCTGGGCCCGGTCGACGCCGGCGCCGCGCTGCGCGCCGACGTCGCCGCCGGCCTCACCGCGACCCCGAAGACGCTGCCGCCGACCTGGTTCTACGACGAGCGGGGCAGTGACCTGTTCGACCAGATCACCCGGCTGCCGGAGTACTACCCGTTCCGCGCCGAGCGCTCGATCCTCGTCGAGCACGCCGACGAGATCGCCGTCCGCACCGGCGCCGACACCCTGGTCGAGCTGGGCAGCGGGACGTCGGAGAAGACCCGGCTGCTGCTCACCGCCCTGCAGACCGCCGGGACGCTGACCCGGTTCGTGCCCTTCGACGTCGACCCGTCGGTGCTGCGGCTGGCCGGGGCCCAGCTGGCCGAGGACTTCCCCGACCTCGCCGTCGACGCTGCCGTCGGCGACTTCACCGCCCACCTGGGGGAGCTGCCCCGCGAGGGACGTCGGCTGGTCGCCTTCCTGGGCTCGACCATCGGCAACCTGGAACCCGGCCCGCGGGCGGAGTTCCTCGCCGCGGTCGGCGCGATGCTCGACCCCGGCGACTGGTTCCTGCTGGGCACCGACCTGGTCAAGGACACCGGTCGGCTGGTCGCCGCCTACGACGACGCGGCCGGGGTGACCGCGGCGTTCAACAAGAACGTGCTGGCCGTGGTCGACCGGGAGCTCAAGGCCGACTTCGACCTCGACGCCTTCGACCACGTGGCCCGCTGGAACGCCCCGGACTCGCGGATCGAGATGGTGCTGCGCTCGACCCGCGACCAGGTGGTGCGGATCGACGGCCTGGACCTCGAGGTGCCCTTCGCGGCCGGGGAGGACCTGCGCACCGAGGTGTCCACCAAGTTCACCGTCGAGGGCGTCGCCGAGGAGCTGGCCGCCGCCGGACTGCGGGTCGCCGAGTGCTGGACCGACGCCGACGGCGACGTCGCGCTCACCCTGGCCACGCCGCTCTGAGATCCCCCGCGGGGAGCTGCATCCGGTCGGGGGGCGGTCGTGGAAGCGGGGGTGAGCACCGCCGCTGCTCGGTCGGCACGGTCGGCGGGCTGGGACGACGGAGGACGGCTTCTCCGAGGTGTGGTTGCTCGGGGCCGACTCCGGGGCGGTGGCCCCGAGCGTGCTGGAGGACGGCACCGGGTCCTACCCGCTGCCCACCGGGGTGGACCTGGCTGCGTACGGCACCGTCGACGTCTCCCTCGAGCCCTCGACGGCGACCCGGCGCACTCGACGGACTCGGTGGCCCGCGGCCCGTTGAGCGGGGCGCAGGCCCTACCGTCTGCCCGATGAGCGCCTTGCCCCACCCCGAGCTCGGCGCCTCCTGGCGCGCCGGCCGCCCACGACCCGCGGGGGTGCACCTGGACTCCGCGGCGTGCAGCCGTCAGTCGGTGAAGGTGCTCGACGCGGTGGCCCACCACGCCCGGCACGAGGCCGAGGTGGGCGGCTACCAGGCCGAGGAGTCCGCGACCCCGCTGCTGCAGCAGGGCCGGTCGGTGCTCGCCGGTCTGGTCGGGCTGGCCGCCGCCGACGTGGCGTTCTGCGAGAGCGCGTCCTCGGCGGTGCGCATCCTGTTCTCCTCCTGGCGGCTGCCGGCGGGCTCCCGGATCGCCGTGCTGCCCGGGGAGTACCACGGCAACCTCGCCGCGATCCGGTACGCCGGCCTCGTGCCGCAGGTGCTCGCCGCCGACGAGCGGGGCCGGGTGGACCTCGAGGCGCTGGCCCGTTCGCTGCGCGCGGACCCCCCTGCCGCGGTGCACCTGACCGTGGTGGCCAGCCACCGGGCCCTCGTCCAGCCGTTGGTCGAGGTGTCCCGGATCTGCCGGGCGACCGGGGTGCCGCTGGTCGTCGACGTGGCCCAGGCGCTCGGCCAGGTGGACTGCGACGTGCCTGCCGATGCGGTCTACGGCACCTCCCGCAAGTGGCTGGCCGGTCCGCGCGGGGTGGGCTTCCTGGTGCTCCGGCCCTCGTTCCGGGCCCGGCTGACCCCGGTGCAGGGCGACCCGGCCGACGCGACGTCCTTCGAGACCCACGAGGCGCACGTGGCCGGCAGGGTGGGGCTCACCCTGGCGATCGGCGAGCACCTGGCCGCGGGACCGGTCGCCGTCCGGGAGCGGTTGGCCGGGATCGGCCGGGCGACCCGGGAGCGGCTGGACGGCGTGGCCCGCTGGCGGGTGGTCGAGCCGGTGGCCGAGCCGACCCCGGCCACCACGCTCGCCGCCCCCGACGGGGTGGACGTCGCCGCGACCCACACCCGGCTGCGCGTCGAGCACGGCATCGTCACCACGCTCTGCCTGCCCTCCCGCGCCCCGGGTGAGCTGACCGCCCCGGTGCTGCGGGTCTCCCCGCACCTGGACGTCACCGAGGCGGAACTGGACCTGCTCGCGTCGGTCCTCTGAGGGTCGGGGCCCGCGGGTCAGGCCTGCATGCGGGCCGACACCCGGCGGTGCACCACCAACTGCTCGTCCAGGCCGGTGTGCACCGGGACCCCGTCCTGGACGACGAACCGCCCGGCCACCACGGGGCCGGGCCGAACCGGGTCGCCGGGGTGCGTCAGCCGGGTGTCGGCTCGTCGAGCCCCACCCGACGGAGGTGGCGGTCAGCGGGGGGTGTCGGCGACCACGACGTCGTAGTTCGCCGTGTCGCCCTCGACCGAGG
>JAOPVM010000323.1 GCA_025966215.1 Klenkia sp. | reverse complement strand
AGCTGGTCACGGGAACGGCCACCGACGCGCCGCTGTGCATGACCTGCGGCACGAAGATGCGCCCGGCCGGCAGCTGCTACGTCTGCGAGGGCTGCGGGTCCACCAGCGGCTGCAGCTGACCTGAGCGCGGCCCCACGGGGGCTGTGAGGCAGTGATGACGGGGGTGGGGTCCACAGGGGCCCCGCCCCCGTCGTCGTCCGCCGTCAGTCCTCCAGGACGTCCAGGCACTGCTCGCGCAGCCGGGACGGCGAGGCCGGCATGCGGGTGGGGTCACCGGGAAACGCCTTGTCGGTGACGTTCGGGTCGTCGTCGAACGGGGCGGTCGGCTCGGCACGTAGACCCGTCCGCGGCCGGGGGCGCCGGTCAACGCGGTGGCCCGCTCCGCGCCCCGACTGCGGTCTCCACGGCGGCCGGGGAACACCACCCGGTCGGCCCGGAAGTTCGACGGCCGGCCGGCCACCAGACCGTCCCCGACTGCGACCACGGCCGCCGGGCCGTGGAAGACGGGGCCGTGGAAGAACGGGCCGCTGACGTGATCGCAGGGGGCGAGGGTGACCGGGACCCGGGTCGGATCGGTCATCGCGGGCCCTCCTGAGGTGGTGGGGATCTCCACGGGGGGCGCGGGAGGATGGACCCATGAGCACCGATCGCGCACACGACGTCGTCCTGTACGGCGCGAGCAGCTTCGTCGGCCGTCTCGTCGCCGAGCACCTCGCCGTGCACGCACCTGCAGGGACGCGGATCGCGCTGGCCGGCCGGTCCCGGGCCCGGGTCGAGGCGGTCCGGGCCGCCCTGCCCCCGGGTGGTCGCAGCTGGCCGGTGCTGGTCGCCGACGCCACCGACCCGGGCGCGCTCGCCGACCTGGCTGCGAGCACCACCGCACTGGTGACCACTGTCGGCCCCTACGCCAAGCACGGGTTGCTGCTCGTGGAGGCCTGCGCCCGGGCCGGCACGCACTACGCCGACCTGACCGGCGAGGTGCTCTTCGTCCGCGAGGCGGTGCAGGCCACCGACGCCCTGGCGAAGGCCAGCGGGGCGAAGATCGTGCACGCCTGTGGTTACGACTCGATCCCCTCCGACCTGGCTGTCGCGGAGCTGGCGCGGCGCGCCGAGGCCGAGGGGGCCGGCACCCTCACCGACGTGCAGGCGGTCGCCACCGCCAAGGGCGGCTTCAGCGGTGGCACCGTGGACTCGTTGCGCACCCAGCTGGCCGCGGTCAAGGCGGACCCGGAGCTCGGGAGGGCAGCACGCGACCCGTACGCGCTGAGCCCCGACCGGTCCGCCGAGCCGGCCACCCGACAGCCGCGGGACGCCGCGCCGCCCTCCCGGGACGAGGCCGGCCGGTGGACAGCGCCGTTCGTGATGGCGCCGTTCAACACCCGCATCGTGCGGCGCAGCAACGCGCTGACGGGCTGGGCCTGGGGCCGGGGGCTCTCCTACGGTGAGGTGATGGCCGCCGGGAAGGGCGTGACCGGCGCGGTGACGGCTGCGGCCGTCACCGGTGGGCTCGGCGCCCTGGTCGCGGCCATGGGCTTCGGCCCCACCGCGGCACTGCTGGACCGGGTGCTGCCGGCCCCGGGCACCGGCCCGGACGAGGCCACCCGGGAGAACGGCTTCTTCCGCACCGTCACCACCGGGACGACGACGTCGGGCCGCCGGTTCCGCTCGACCGTCGCCGGGCCGGGAGACCCCGGGTACGCGGCGACCGCGGTGATGCTCGGGCAGACCGCACTGGCCCTCGCCCTGGACGACCTGCCCGACCGGGCCGGGTCGCTGACCCCGGCGACCGCGCTGGGCACCGTGCTGGTGGACCGGCTTCGGGCCGCCGGGCACACCTACGAGGTGACCGAGCTGTAAGCGACGCTTGCGAGACCGGGGTGACCCACCAGACGGGTTCACCCCGGGACCGGCTGGGCAGGAGGTGGAGGTCGCAACGGCGCGGTGCACGGTCCCACCCGGTGGTCGTCGTCGTCGGAGGAGGCTTCGCCGGCTTCCACGCCCTGCGCCGCCTGGAGAAGACGCTCCCGCCGGAGTCCGCCGAGCTGGTCCTGGTCAACCCCAGCGACTACCTGCTCTACAGCCCGCTGCTGCCCGACGTCAGCGCCGGCGTCGTCGAGCCCCGGCACATCGCCGTCTCGCTGCGCCAGCAGCTCCGCCGCACCCGGGTGCTCCTGGGCCGCGCCACCTCGGTCGACCCGCAGGCCAAGACGGTCACGGTCACCACCACCGAGGACGGCGGCGCGGTCGACGGGGAGCACGTCCAGCACTACGACCGGCTCGTCCTCGTCCCCGGCTCGGTCACCCGCCAGTTCGACATCCCCGGCGTCGCCGAGCGCGCCCACGGGGTGAAGACCCTCGTGGAGGCCCAGTTCCTCCGCGACCACCTGCTGCGCCAGCTCGACCGGGCCGACGCGCTGCCCGAGGGCCCCGAGCACGACGCCGAGCGCCGCCAGCGGCTGACCGTCGTCGCCGTCGGCGCGGGCTACACCGGCACCGAGATCGTCGCCCAGCTGCAGTACTGGCTGGGGAGCATCGTCTCCTGCTGGGCCCGCGTCCGGCCCGCCGACATCTCCTGGGTGCTCATCGACCTGGCGACGAGCGTGCTGCCCGAGCTCGGTCCCGACCTGGGTGCCGTGGCGATGGACGCGCTGCACCGCCGGGGCATCGACGTCCGGCTCGGCGTGACGGTGAAGGAGGCGCGGGACGGCGAGACCGAGCTGACCGACGGGTCCACCATCCCCAGCCGCACCCTGATCTGGGGCGCCGGCGTCGCGGCCAGCCCGCTGGTGGGCACCCTCGGCCTGCCGCTGCAGAAGGGCCGGCTCGTCGTCGACGCCGACCTCGCCGTCCCGGGTGTGGACGGTGTCTGGGCCGGCGGCGACGCCGCCGCGGTGCCGGACCTGGCCAGCCCGCGGTGGTCCCCGGCCGGGACGTCGCAGGACCAGCCGGTCACCCCGCCCACCGCCCAGCACGCCCAGCGCCAGGGCGCCGCGCTGGGCCGCAACGTCGCCGCCAGCCTGGGTGTCGGGCGTGCCCGGCCTACAAGCACCGCGACCTCGGCCTGGTAGCCGACCTCGGTGGTCGGGATGCCGTCGCGAAGCCGCTGGGCATCGAGCTCCGCGGCCCGCTGGCGAAGATCGTCGCCCGGGGGTACCACCTGTACGCGCTGCCCTCGATGAACAACCGGGTGCGGGTGGGCACCGACTGGCTGTTGGCCGGTCTGCTCCCCGCCCAGTCGGTCGAGGTCTCCCGGATCTCCTCCGGCCAGGCGCTGGTGAGCACCGCGCAGCAGTCGCCGGCACACCTGCAGCGCTGATCCCCCCGCGGAGCCCCCAGCTGTGGCACCCTCCGGGCTCGGAACGCTCACAGGGGGGTCCGGTGCGGGGTCTGCGGGTGGTGGGGGCGGCGGCGGCCGTGCTGCTGACGACGGCGGGGTGCGGGTTCGCCGCGGCGCTCGCCGACCCCGAGGCGGCGGCGCCGGACCCCGCGCCGGTCGTCGACCCGACGGCCGCGGCACCCCCGCCTGCCCCCGTCACCCTGGCCGCCGTGGACGTCTCGACTGCGCGCCTGGGGTCCGACCACACCTGACCGTGGTGCGGGGCAGGACCCAGACCGGACTGGTCCCGGGCATCCTCGGGTGGCGGGACGACTGCGGGATCGAGGCCGCCGGACTCCAGTACGTCGCGGTGACGATCGGCTTCGACGGGTCCGACGTCGCCGGGCACCTCACCGTCGAGCCCGGCCCGGACACGCCCGCCGACATCGCGCCGCTCGGCGTCTTCTTCGACGGTGCGGACGAGCCCTACTGCCAGGACGACCCGCCGTTCCAGCCGACCGACACGTTCTGGTGGCACGGCTCCGCGAACGGTGACGTGACCGCGTACATCGTGCTGCGGGACGCCGTGACCACGGCGACGCCCGAGGGGCGAGCCGAGGTGTTCTCGACGCTGAGCATCCGCATCGACGAGCTCCGGGTGCACGGGTCCGGTGATCAGCCCTTCCGACTGTCCGCGCCCACGGTCGGCGCCCTCTGCGCCGACGACCCCGACGCGCTCTGCCTGCCGCTGACCTGACGTCTCGTGGCGTGTGGGGGGTGCGTCTCCCCATGCCCCTGTCGCTCCGCGGCTCTCGGCCCGACGCTGCCGTCCGAGCCCCGGTGGACCGCGTCGCCCGATGGGATGCAGACGCGGAAACGGACGGTGACGATCGGTGCGACCCCCGTCCGGGGGAGGGCGGGCAGACTCGGGCCATGGCTGATCTGCGCTTCTGGTTCGACCCGGTCTGTCCCTTCGCCTGGCTGACCAGCCGGTGGGTGGAGGAGGTGGCCCGGCAGCGGGAGTACGAGGTCGAGTGGCGCTTCATCTCACTGCGGCTGCTCAACGCCCACGTCGACTACGACGCCCACTTCCCGCCCGAGTACGAGGCCGGCCACACCGCCGGTCTGCGCCTGCTGCGGGTGGCCGCCCGGGTCCGGGACGACCACGGGGACGCCGCCGTGGGCCGGCTCTACACCGCACTCGGCCACGGCATCCACGACGCGGCCCCGGTCGAGGGCGGCACGCCGGGCCACGACCGGCGCGGCACGACGGCCTTCGTCGTCCCCGTCCTGACCGAGCTCGGGTGGGACGCCGCACTCGCCGACGCCCTCGAGGACACCTCCCTCGACGAGGGCATCCAGGCCGAGACCGACGAGGCGCTGGCCCTGACCGGCAAGGACGTCGGCACCCCGATCCTGCAGTTCCGCCCACCCGAGGGCCTGGCCTTCTTCGGCCCGGTCATCAGCCGGCTGCCCGACCCCGAGGACGCCGTGGCGCTGTGGGACCACGTCATCGCGCTGGCGTCCTTCGGTGGGTTCACCGAGCTCAAGCGCAGCCTGCGGGAGCGACCCCAGCTGCGCAGCTTCGGCGTGGAGCCCGGCGAGGTCGGCACCACCGAGGACTGGCACGGCGGCAGCCGCCGGCAGAAGCGCTGAGCCCGGTGACCGGCGGCCGGATCGAGGGCGGTCGTCCCGGCCGGCAGCAGTGCCGGCCGGCGAGCGGATCCGGGTTCGTCACCGCGCACGGCGACGTCGACCTCGGTGTCGGACGGGCGGGGGATCGGGGTGGAGCGCGTGGCCGTCCCCCAGGACGGCGTCGTGCGTCGTCCCGGGGTGCTGGTGCTCCTCGACCCCGGGCTGCGCACCGGCGACGACCTCACCGAGGACACCCCCCCGACGCCCTGGCGGTCGGCCCGTCGTGCGGCACGGGGAGCTGGTGGTCTGCGCTCTCACCGCAGGTAGGAGGCGCCGTTCACGTCGAGCACCGCGCCGCTGCACCACAGCGCCTCCGGCCCGGTGAGGAACTCGACGGCCGCAGCCACCTCCGGGGGTTCGCCCACCCGACCGAACGGGCTCTGCGCGCGGATGCCGTCACCCACCGGGCCGGCCAGCAGGGTGGTGGCCATGTCGGTGGCCACGAAGCCGGGCGCGACGGCGGAGACGCCGATGCCGTGCCGGCCCAGGGCCAGCGCCAGGGACTGGGTGAGTGAGTGCACCGCGGCCTTCGACGCCCCGTAGGCCATCGCCTGCGGCTCGCCACGGAACGCACCGCGCGACCCGACCGTGACGATCCGGCCGCCGTCGGGGCCCTCGGGCCGGTCGAGCAGGTGCCGGACGACCTGCCAGCTGACGTTCGCCGTCCCGGTCAGGTTGACCGACAGCACCCGGTTCCAGGAGTACTGCCACTGCTCGTAGTCCGAGTCCTCGATGACGAGTGCGTCGTGCGCGGCGGCGTTGTTCACCAGCACGTCGACCCCGCCCAGCCCGTCGACGGCCTCGGCGACCAGCCGGGCCACCTCGGTCGGCACGCCCAGGTCGCCGGAGACCAGCACGTGGCCGTCGCCGGGCAGCGAGTCCAGCACGGCCCGCGCCGCGTCGGCGTTGCTGACGTAGTGCACGGCCACCCGGTCGCCCCGGGCGGCGAGCCGTGCGGCGATGGCTGCGCCGATGCCGCGGGAGGCGCCGGTGACGAGGGACCGGGTACGCGGGGAGGTCACCGGGGCACGGTAGCCACCGGCCGGGTCCGCGCGGGACCCGGCCGGTGGCGCCGCGTCAGCTGGCGTGCTCGGGGCGGTGCGGGTGCCCCTCGACGGCGACGACGATGGCCTCCTGGGTGCGGCGGGCCAGAAGACGAACGTGCCCGGCGCCTCGACCGACCCGTGGAGGTCGTGGTCGGCGTACCCGTCCTCCGGGCTGGTCGGCTCGATCAGGGCCTCCAGCGCGGTGCGCAGCTCGTCGGCCGTGCCGGGGGCGGCGGTCATGCAGGCGATCACGGTGAGCAGGCCGCGGCGGGTCGTCGGTGGGGGCGATCGGTGGTGCACGACGGGTCGGGTGCCTCAGAACGGAGACGACGACGGGCGGCCCTCCCGGTGGGAGGGCCGCCCGGCGAGGGGGAGTGGGATCAGGCGATGGTGCGGTCGGTGCCCACCGGGGCACCGTCGGCGACGTCGAGGGCGCCCTGCACGTCGTCGGGGCCGGCCTGGTCGAGCCCACCGGTCTGGGAGACCTCGAAGTCCGGGCCGAGCTTCTCCAGGGCGAGCCGGCCGTACACCTGCTGCTGGGTGGCGACGCGCTGGGCGCGGCCCTTGCCCAGGAAGGACACGATCCAGCTGAACGTGGTGACCACGCGGCTCTTGAACCCGACGATGTAGACCAGGTGGACCAGCAGCCACATCATCCAGGCCAGGAACCCGGTGACCTTGAGCTTCCCGAGGTCGGCGACCGCGTGGTACCGGCTGATCGTCGCCATCGAGCCCTTGTCGTGGTAGGTGAAGGCCTCCTTGCCGGCCTTGCCCGCCACGGTCGCCGCGATCTTGTCCGCGGCGAAGCGGCCACCCTGGATGGCGACCTGGGCGACGCCGGGCAGCTTGTCCAGGCTGGCCATGTCGCCGACGACGAAGACCTCGGGGTGACCCGGGATCGTGAGGTCGGCCTGCACCTCGACCCGGCCCGCGCGGTCGATGGTCGCGTCGCTCTGCTGGGCCAGCAGCGCACCCAGCGGGGAGGCCTGCACACCGGCCGCCCAGATCTTGGTGGCCGCGACGACCCGGCGGATGGTGCCGTCGGAGTCCTTCACGTCCAGGCCGTTGGCGTCCAGCCCGGTGACCATGGCGCCCAGCTGCACCTCCACGCCGATCTGGTTGAGCTGGCGGTGCGCGTTGCGCTGCAGCTTCTCGTGGAAGGGCGGCAACACCTTGGGGGCGGCGTCCATCAGGATGACCCGGGCGGTCTTCGGGTCGATGTTGCGGAAGTTGCCCTTCAGGGTGCGGCGGGCCAGCTCGGCGATCTGCCCGGCCATCTCCACCCCGGTCGGGCCGGCGCCGACGACGACGAAGGTCAGCAGCCGGTCGATCTCGGCGGGGTCGGTGGCGACCTCGGCCATCTCGAAGGCGCCCAGGATGCGGCCGCGCAGCTCGAGGGCGTCGTCCACGCTCTTCATGCCCGGGGCGTACTGGGAGAACTGGCTGTTGCCGAAGTAGGACTGTCCGGCACCGGCGGCCACGATGAGGTGGTCGTAGGAGTGCCGGGTCTCGCGGCCCAGCAGCCACGAGGTGACGGTCTTCTCGGCCAGGTCGATGTCGACCACCTCGCCGAGGATCACGGTGGCGTTGTCCTGCTTCTTCAGGATGTCCCGGGTGGGCGGGGCGATCTCGCCCTCGGAGATGATCCCGGTGGCCACCTGGTAGAGCAGCGGCTGGAAGAGGTGGTGGCCGGTCTTGGCCACCAGCGTCACGTCGACATCGGCCTTGCGCAGCCGCTGGGCGGCGAACAGGCCGCCGAATCCGGAACCGATGATGACGACCCTGGGTCGGCGGCCGGTGGTCTGGTTCGTGGGCACAGCAGCAGCTCCGGGTGTCGTCATGATGTCTCCATCGTCCCACGCCGGTGGGGTCCGACGGGCCACGACCTGGCTCGGTCACCCCGCTCGGGCCAGCGACGTCGGACACAGCCTGACCTGGTTGCCGTGCGCTCGCCACCCCCGGACACGACGGAGGGCCGCCGTCCCCGGGTGGGGACGACGGCCCTGGGCCGTGCGGTGGGTCAGCGGGTGCGACGACCCACGATCGCCTGGGTGAGCAGGCCGATCCCGATGCCGAGCATCCAGACGTCCTTGGACACCGGGAGCCCGTCCTGGGTGGGGGCCACGGACTTGCCGGGCTTGGTCATGCCCGGGGTGCGCAGGTACAGCCCGAGCAGACCGCCGGAGAAGGCGGTCAGCGCGGCACCGGCGACGGCAGTGGGCACGAACGGCACCAGCAGCGCGGCACCGATGGCGATCTCGGCGGTCGACAGGCCCTTGGCGAAGGTCGCCGGGGCGACCTTGGACAGGAACGGGTAGGTACCGGCGGCGAAGCCGTGCAGGCCTGCCGCGGTGTCGGCATCGGCGTTCCGCTTGCCGAGCCCGGAGTTGAGGATGAACGCACCGGTCGCGATGCGGGGCGCGATCTCGGCGGGGGTGATGGGCAGACGCATGGGACCTCGCTCGGGGTGTGGTGGCGTGCGGCTCAGTCTGACCGACGTCAGCGGACGCCGCGGCGCGAG
>JAOPVM010000310.1 GCA_025966215.1 Klenkia sp. | reverse complement strand
TCGCCGCATGGGCTGCAGCCGAGGGCGCCGACCTCCGACCGGGGCTGGGCCCCGGTCGGGCGGCACTCACCGCGCGACGAGCCCGTGCGGGTCGATGACGAACTTCTGCGCGGCCCCCTTGTCGAAGTCCGCGTAGCCCTGGGGAGCCTCGTCGAGGCTGATGACCGTCGCGTTGACGGCCTTCGCGATCTGCACGCGGTCGTGCAGGATCGCCATCATCAGGCCGTGGTTGTACTGCATGACCGGGCACTGACCGGTGGTGAAGGACAGCGACTTGGCCCAGCCGGTGCCCAGGCTCAGGCTCAGCGCACCGACCTTGGCGGCGTCGTCGACACCGCCGGGGTCGCCGGTGACGTAGAGCCCGGGGATGCCGATCCTCCCGCCCGCGGCGGTGACGTCCATCAGCGAGTTCAGCACCGTCGCCGGGGCCTCGCCCGCGCCTGCGCCGTGGCCGCGGGCCTCGAAGCCCACCGCGTCCACGGTCGCATCGACCTCGGGGACGCCGAGCAGCTGCTCGATCTGGTCCGCCGGGGAGCCCTGCGACACGTCGACGGTCTCGCAGCCGAAGCTGCGGGCCTGGGCCAGCCGCTCGGGGTTGAGGTCGGCGACGATCACCACGGCAGCACCCAGGAGCTGGGCACTGGCGGCTGCGGCGAGCCCCACCGGGCCGGCCCCGGCGACGTAGACCGTGGACCCCGGACGCACCCCGGCGGTGTAGGCACCGTGGAACCCGGTCGGGAAGATGTCGGAGAGCATGGTCAGGTCCAGGACCTTCTCCATGGCCTGCTCGGCGTCGGGGAACTTCAGCAGGTTCCAGTCGGCGTAGGGGACGGTCACGTACTCCGCCTGGCCACCGACCCAGCCACCCATGTCGACGTAGCCGTAGGCCGCACCGGGTCGGGCCGGGTTCACGTTCAGGCAGATCCCGGTCTTGCCCTCCTTGCAGTTGCGGCACCGGCCGCAGGCGATGTTGAAGGGCACCGAGCAGAGGTCGCCCACCTTGATGAACTCGACCCCGGGGCCGGCCTCGACCACCTCGCCGAGGATCTCGTGGCCCAGGATCAGGTCCGGCGGGGCCGTCGTCCGACCCCGGACCATGTGCTGGTCGCTGCCGCAGATGTTGGTGGTGACCACCTTGAGGACCACCCCGTGGTCGAGCTTGCGGCCCACGTTGGCCGGGTTCACCCCCGGCCCGTCCTTCAGCACCAGCTCCGGGTAGTCGATCGTCTGGACCTCGACCGTGCCGGGCTCGATGTACGCAACGCCTCTGTTGCCAGCCATCTGTCTCTCCTGGTGCTCGACGGGAACGGACGCACCGACGCCCGGTGCACCGCCGAGTCTGGCCCCCGCTCCGGGGCCGGGACAGCGATCGGGACCGGCGGAGTCAAGTAGGGACCTTGGACCCCGTTGTGTGATGCACAGCACTCCTACCGTGCGTGCTGTCCGTTCGCCGCGACCGGCGACGGCGGAGCCCAGGAGGTCCTCGTGCCCACTCTCCCCAAGCCACGCACCCTGACGGCCGAGCTGGCGGCCGAGTTCGCCGGCACGCTGATCCTGCTGCTCTTCGGGCTGGGGGTCGTCGCCCAGGTGGTGGCCGCCGGGATCGGGGACCACGACAGCATCGCCTGGGCCTGGGGGCTGGGGGTGGTGCTCGGGGTCTACGTCGCCGCCCGGGTCAGCGGGGCGCACCTCAACCCGGCCGTGACGCTGGCACTCGCGGTCTTCCGCGGGTTCTCCTGGGCGAAGGTCGCCCCCTACGTCCTGGCCCAGACCCTGGGGGCCTTCGTGGCCGCCCTGCTGGTCCGGTGGAACTACAGCGACGTGATCGACGCCATCGACCCGGACCACACGATCGCCACCCAGGGCATCTTCAGCACCCTGCCCGGCAACGGGACGCTCCCCGTGGGCACCTGGGGGGCGTTGCGGGACCAGGTGATCGGCACGGCGATCCTGCTGTTCCTGATCATGGCCGTCACCGACCTGCGCAGCAGCTCCCCCGGGGCGAACCTGGCTCCCGTGGTCATCGGCCTGATCGTGGTCGCGATCGGGATGGCCTGGGGCACCAACGCCGGCTACGCGATCAACCCGGCCCGCGACCTCGGCCCCCGGTTGGCATCGTGGCTCACCGGCTACGGGACGGCCTGGCGGGACCAGTACGGGCAGCTGTACTTCTGGGTCCCGATCGTCGGCCCGCTCGTCGGCGGACTCCTGGGGGCCGGGCTCTACGACCAGCTCGTGGGGCGGTTCCTCCCGGTGGACGACGCCGACGCCGAGGTCGGCCGGGCACCCGCAGACCCCGACGTCGTCGCGCCCCGCGCCCAGGCCGGGGACGAGTCAGCCCACCGCCCGGCGGTCTGACCCGCACGCCAGACCACGGTTGTGCCCGGCGTCCGCTGCTCCTAGCGTCCGGGGCGACCACCGGGTGACGGACGTCGCCCGCCCCGACGTCAGGAACCCGCCATGAAGAAGCTGATCAACGACCCGGCCGACGTCGTCGCCGACGCCCTGCGCGGGATGGCGGCGGCGCACCCCCAGCTGCGGATCGACCACGAGAACCGGGTGGTGTTCCGCCGCGACGCCCCGAGGCAGGGCAAGGTCGGGCTGGTCTCCGGCGGTGGCACCGGGCACGAGCCGATGCACGGCGGGTTCGTCGGGCGCGGGATGCTGGACGCCGCGTGTGCCGGTGAGGTGTTCACCTCCCCCGTGCCCGACCAGATGGTCGCGGCGACCCAGGGCGTGGACGGCGGCGCAGGCGTGCTGCACATCGTGAAGAACTACACCGGCGACGTGATGAATTTCGAGATGGCCGCCGAGCTGGTCGCCGCGGAGAGCGGCACCGAGGTGGTCACGGTCCTGGTCGACGACGACGTCGCGGTCGAGGACAGCCTGTTCACCGCCGGTCGCCGCGGGGTCGGCACCACGGTGCTGCTGGAGAAGATCGTCGGCGCTGCCGCCGAGGAGGGCCGACCGCTGGCCGAGGTCGCCGACCTGGCCCGCCGGATCGACGACACGGGGCGGTCGATGGGCATGGCACTGACCTCCTGCACGGTGCCGGCCGCAGGCAGGCCCACCTTCGACCTGCCCGAGGGCGAGATGGAGATCGGGATCGGCATCCACGGCGAGCCGGGCATCCACCGGGGACAGCTGGAGACGGCCGACCAGATCGCCACCCGGCTCGTCCACCCGCTGGTGAAGGACCTCGGACTGGCGGCCG
>JAOPVM010000297.1 GCA_025966215.1 Klenkia sp. | reverse complement strand
TGCTGGGCGGGCTGCGGGGCGCTCGGCTTGGGCGCCTGCGGGTCGGGGCGGTCGCCCAGGTCCGGGAGCGTCCCCAGCAGGGTGCGGACCTCGTGCAGCCGTGAGGTGAGCTCCTCGCGCACCCGGCGGATCGAGGCCGCCTGCGCCTCGGCGTCGGCGATGAGACCGGCGGCGTGCGCCTGCGCGGCGGCCACCCGCTGCTCGGCGGCCTGCCGGGAGCCCCGGTCCCGCTCGTCCTCCAGACGGGCGGCCTCGGTGCGCCGGGACCGCTGGGCGATCTCGAAGTCCTCCTCGATCTTGGTCCGCCGGGCCTGGGACTCAGCGTCGAGGCGGGCGACCCGCTCCTGGGCGGCGGTCAGGTTCTCCTCGGCAGCGGTCTGGGCGTCGGCCGTGACCTGCTCGGCCTGCTGGCGCGCCTCGGTGACCAGTCGCTGGACCTCGGCCTCGGCGGCGGCGTGCCGCTGGCGGGCGGTCTGGTCGTCGGCGGCGATGCGCTCGCGGACCTGGTCGGCCTCCTCCTGGGCGGACCGCCGGATCTCCGCGGCCTCCTCCTCGGCCAGCCGCAGCATGTGCGAGATGCGCTCGCCCATGTTCTCGAAGGTGGGAGCCCCGGCGCTGGCGGCCTTGCGCCGCAGACCCTCCATCTCCTGGTGCAGTGCCGAGAGCTGGGAGGCCAGGTCCGACGAGCGGGTCGCGGCGGCGTCCCGGTCGGCCATCGTGACGCGCAGGTCGGCGTCCAGGCGTTCGATGGCCTCGGCCACCTGGTCGCGGTCGTAGCCCTTGCGGACCACCTCGAAGGAGTAGGTGGCCTCGCGGAGCGGCAGCAGGTCGGGGCGGGGGTCGCTCATGCGGGCATCCTCCCAGACCTGGATGCCCCTGGTGGGCGTGTCGGGCCGGTCCGTCCCACTCTCACAGGAGACGGACCGGCCGGTCGCTCACAGGCCGCGGAAGCGGTTGATCGCGTCCAGGTGCTGGGCCCGCTTGGCCTCGTCGCGCACGCCGAGCCCCTCCTCGGGGGCCAGCGTGAGCACACCGACCTTGCCCTGGTGGGCGTTGCGGTGGACGTCGAGGGCGGCCTGCCCGACGTCGTCCATGCCGTAGACCTTGGACAGCGTCGGGTGGATCAGGCCCTTGTCGATGAGCCGGTTGGCCTCCCACGCCTCGCGGTAGTTGGCGAAGTGCGAGCCGATGATCCGCTTGAGGTTCATCCACAGGTACCGGTTGTCGTACTCGTGCATGTACCCGCTGGTCGAGGCGCAGGTGACGATCGTGCCGCCCTTCTTGGCGACGTACACGCTGGCGCCGAAGGTCTCCCGACCCGGGTGCTCGAAGACGATGTCGGGGTCGTCGCCGCCGGTCAGCTCACGGATCTTCTTGCCCAGCCGCTGCCACTCCTTCTGGTCCTGGGTGCGCTCGTCCTTCCAGAAGGCGTAGCCCTCGGCCGAGCGGTCGATGACCAGCTCGGCGCCCATCTTCCGGACGATCTCCGCCTTCTCCGGGCTGGAGACCACGCAGACCGGGATGGCGCCGCCGTTGAGCGCCATCTGGGTGGCGTAGGAGCCCAGCCCGCCCGAGGCGCCCCAGATGAGCACGGTGTCGCCCTGCTTCATGTTCGCGCCGTTGTGGCTGACCAGCTGCCGGTAGGCGGTGGAGTTGACCAGCCCGGGGGCGGCCGCCTCCTCCCAGGTGAGGTGGTCGGGCTTGGGCATCAGCTGGTTGCTCTTGACCAGAGCCAGCTCGGCCAGGCCGCCGAAGTTGGTCTCGAATCCCCAGATGCGCTGCTGCGGGTCCATCATCGTGTCGTCGTGGCCGGCCGGGTCCTCCAGCTCCACGGACAGGCAGTGCGCGACGACCTCGTCGCCGGCCTTCCACCGGTTCACCCCGGGGCCCACCTGCAGCACGACGCCGGCCAGGTCGGACCCGACCACGTGGTAGGGCAGGTCGTGCTTCTTGGTGAGCTCGGAGAGCTTGCCGTAGCGGGCCAGGAAGCCGAAGGTGCTGACCGGCTCGAAGATCGACGTCCACACGGTGTTGTAGTTCACCGAGCTGGCCATCACGGCCACGATCGCCTCGCCGGGCCCGAGCTCGGGGGTGGCCACCTCCTCGACGTGCAGGGACTTCCGGGGGTCCTTCTCCTTGGTGGGCAGGCCCTCGAACATGTCCTGCTCGTCCTTGCGCACCAGCACCGCTCGGTAGGAGTCCGGCACGGCCAGCCCCCCGATGTCGCTGAGGTGGTCGGACAGGATCGCGTCCCTGATCTCGTTCACGTGTGTCTCCCGGGTCGTCGTTGGCTCGGAGGAGCGGGTGGTGCGGGGGCGGATGTTACTGATGAGTAGGGATCAGTGGCGGGCGGCCGGTTCGACGAGCTCCACCAGGACGCCCCCGGCGTCCTTGGGGTGCACGAAGTTGACCCGGCTGTCGGAGGTGCCGCGGCGCGGCTGGTCGTAGAGGAGTCGCAGGCCGCGCTCGCGCAGCACGGCGCTCACGGCGTCCAGGTCGGTGACCCGGAAGGCCAGCTGCTGCAGCCCCGGCCCGGAGCGGCCGATGAACTTCGCGATCGTGGACTCGGGGGTGAGGGGGGCCAGCAGCTGGATGCGGGTGTCCCCGCCGCCCACCGCCAGCATCGCCTCGCGGACGCCCTGCTCCTCGTTGGTCTCCTCGTGCACCGAGGTGACCCCGAAGGTGCGGGCGTAGAAGGCGATCGCCTCGTCCAGGTCGGGAACGGCGATCCCCACGTGGTCGATCGTGGTGAACAGCTCGGTGGGCAGGCCGGTCGGGCTGGCGGCTTCGTCGACGCTCATGGGCGCATGCTGCCGCCCACCGGCCTCACGGGCAGCCCCGGGGGGCGGTGACTCTGCACACAGCGGTGCCCGCCGTCCCCCGGGGGGCGGCGGGCACCGGTGGGGCGCTACGTCGCCAGGAACCGGAGGAGCGCGGTGTTGAACTCCTGCGGGTGGCTGGCGTTGATGCCGTGCGGCCCGCCCTCGATCACGACGAGCTCGGCGCCGTCGATCAGCTCGGCCGAGCGCTTGCCGGAGACCTCGAAGGGGACGACGCCGTCGCTGTCACCGTGGATGACCAGGGTCGGCACGGTCACCTTCGCGACGTCACCGCGGAAGTCGGTGCGGCCGAAGGCCGTGATGCAGTCCAGCGTGCCCTTGGGGGAGGCCACGTTGGCGATCTGCCGGGCGAAGGCCTTCTGCGCCGAGCTCACCAGGTCGCCCTCGTCGCCGGCGGCGAAGAAGGCCTCGGTGAAGTCCTCGAGGAAGGCGAACCGGTCACCGGTGACGCCGGCCTGGAAGGACTCGATGGTGGCGTCGTCCAGCCCGCCCTCGGGGTTGTCGTCGCTGGCGTAGAGGTAGGGCGGGACGGCGGCGGCCAGTACGGCCGAGTGGATGCGGTCGGTGCCGTGGCGGGCGATGTAGCGGACGACCTCGCCGCCACCCATCGAGAACCCGACGAGGGTCACGTCGGTGAGGTCGAGGTGGGTGAGCAGCGCGTCCAGGTCGGCGGCGAAGGTGTCGTAGTCGTAGCCCTCGAACGGCTTGGACGACTCACCGAAGCCGCGGCGGTCGTAGGTGACGACGCGGTGGCCGGCCTCGACGAGGGCGGGCACCTGGGCCTCCCACGACTTGCCCGACAGCGGCCAGCCGTGGATCAGGACGACCGGGCGACCGGCGCCGTGGTCCTCGTAGTACAGGTCGATCGGGGTGCTGTTCTCGGTACCGACGGTCAGCGTGGCCACGGTGTTCCTCCAGGGTCTCGGACGAAGTCGGTTGTGCACTACCCGTCTCCCGAACGCGTACACCCGGCACCCGCGGCCCCGGCCGCCCTATCCTCGGAGACCGGACGAGGCTGCCAACGAGGGTGGCCGGACCGAGTGGAGGCCCGCATGACCCGACCCGCAGCCCAGAACCGTTCCGTCATCGTCGGTGGTGCCCGCACCCCGATGGGTCGGCTGCTCGGCTCCCTCAAGGACTTCTCCGCCGCCGACCTGGGCGGGGTCGCCATCAAGGGCGCCCTGGAGAAGGCCGGGATCACCGGCGACCAGGTCGACTACGTGATCATGGGCCAGGTCATCGGTGCCGGGGCGGGTCAGAACCCGGCCCGGCCGGCCGCGGTCGCCGGGGGCATCCCGATGTCGGTGCCCTCCTTCACCCTGAACAAGGTGTGCCTGTCCGGTCTGGACGCCATCGCGCTGGCCGACCAGCTGATCCGGGCCGGGGAGTTCGACGTCGTCGTCGCCGGGGGCATGGAGTCGATGACCCAGGCGCCGCACCTGCTGGCGAACTCCCGCACGGGCACGAAGTTCGGCGACGCCGCGCTGGTGGACTCGATGAGCCACGACGGGCTCTCGGACACCTTCGACCAGGTCGCGATGGGCGTGCTCACCGAGCAGCACAACGCGCAGTACTCCCTCACCCGCGAGGAGCAGGACGCCTTCGGCGCGGCCAGCCACCAGCGCGCGGCGGCGGCACACAAGAACGGGCTCTTCGACGACGAGATCGTCACCGTCTCCATCCCGCAGCGGAAGGGCGACCCGATCGAGTTCCGGGACGACGAGGGCATCCGCGCCGACACCACCACGGAGTCCCTCGGCCGGCTCAAGCCGGCGTTCGCGAAGGACGGCACGATCACCGCCGGCACCGCCTCGCAGATCTCCGACGGCGCCGCCGCCGTCGTGGTGATGAGCGCGGCCAAGGCCGCCGAGCTGGGGCTCACCGTGCTGGCCGAGATCGGGGCGCACGGCGTCGTCGCCGGCCCGGACGCCTCGCTGCAGCAGCAGCCTTCCCGGGCGATCGCCGCGGCCTGCGCGCGCGAGGGCATCGACCCGACCGACCTGGACCTGGTCGAGATCAACGAGGCGTTCGCCGCGGTCGGCATCGTCTCCACCCGCGAGCTCGGCCTGGACCCCGAGCGCGTCAACGTCAACGGCGGGGCCATCGCGCTGGGCCACCCGGTCGGCATGAGCGGCGCCCGGATCGCCCTGCACCTGGCGCTGGAGCTCAGGCGCCGCGGTGGCGGCGTCGGTGCGGCCGCGCTGTGCGGTGGCGGCGGTCAGGGCGACGCCCTGGTCCTGCACGTGCCCGCCGCCTGAGCGTGGGACGCCGCTCCCCGGACGTCGCTGCGCTGGTCACCGGCGCCCGGGACGGCGACCCCCGGTCGGTGGCCCGGCTGATCTCGCTGGTGGAGCAGGAGAGCCCGCTGCTCCGCGAGGTCGCCGTCAGGTTGGCCCCGCACACCGGGGCCGCCCAGGTGCTGGGGGTCACCGGCCCCCCGGGCGTGGGCAAGTCGACGACGACGACGGCGCTGGTCGCCGGGCTCCGGGCGGCGGGGAAGCGGGTCGGTGTGCTCGCCGTCGACCCGTCCTCGCCGTTCTCCGGTGGAGCGTTGCTCGGTGACCGGGTGCGGATGGGCGTGCACGCCGAGGACCCCGGGGTCTACGTCCGGTCGATGGCCTCCCGCGGTCACCTGGGCGGGCTGTCCTGGGCCACCCCGCAGGCACTGCGGGTGCTGGACGCGGCCGGCTGCGACGTCGTGGTGGTCGAGACCGTCGGCGTGGGGCAGTCCGAGCTCGAGGTCGCCTCGCTGGCCGACACCACGGTGGTGCTGGTCGCCCCGGGCATGGGCGACGGGGTGCAGGCGGCGAAGGCCGGCATCCTCGAGGTCGCCGACGTGCTGGTGGTCAACAAGGCCGACCGGGACGGTGCCGACCGCACCGCCCGCGAGCTGCGGTCGATGCTCACGATGGCGCCCGCCCAGGGGTGGACGCCGCCCGTGCTGCGGACCGTGGCGGCCCGCGACGAGGGGATCGGGGAGGTGCTGGCCGCGGTCGAGGACCACCGCGGGTGGCTGGCCGCCTCGGGCGAGGGGGTGCGACGTCGTCGGGTGCGGGCCGCCCGGGAGGTCGAGGCGATCGCGGTCGGGGAGCTGCGCCGCCGGATGGGCGACGTGGGCGGTGCGGCGGCGATCGATGCGCTCGCCGACCGGGTGGTGGCCGGCGAGCTGGACCCGTACTCGGCGGCCGACGAGCTCGTCGGGCGGCTCTGACCCACCACGGGGGACACTGGCGGCCATGACCTCGAAGCCGGATGCCGTCGTCGTCGGAGCCGGCCCGAACGGACTGGCCGCGGCCCTGCGCCTGTCGGCCGCGGGCCTGCGGGTGCAGGTCGTGGAGCGGGGCGACCGGCCCGGCGGCGGCATGCGCACCGAGGAGGTCACCCTCCCCGGCTTCCTGCACGACATCTGCTCGGCCGTGCACCCGATGGGCGTGGCCTCACCGTTCTTCCGCGAGTTCGACTGGGAGTCCCGCGGCGTGCGGATGCTGCACCCCGAGGTGGCCTACGCCCACCCGCTGGACGGCGGCCGGGCCGCGCTGGCCCACCGCTCGCTGGAGCAGACCGCGGCCGGTCTGGGGCCGGACGGGGACGCCTACCGGGCGCTCTTCGGCGAGCTCGTCGAGCACGGCACCGACGTCATCGACTTCTTCCTGTCCTCGGCGTTCCGTCGGCTCCCGACCCGGAGCATCCCGGCGATCACCCGCTTCGCGCTCAACGCGTTGCCCAACGTGAGCTGGCTGGCCCGCAGGGCCTTCGACGGCGACGAGGCGCAGGCGCTCCTCGGCGGGGCCGCTGCGCACGGGATGCTCGACCTCACCCGGCCGCTCACCGCCGGGCTGGGCATGGTGCTGTCCATGCTGGCCCACCACCGTGGTTGGCCGCTGCCCGAGGGCGGCACCCAGACGATGGCCGACGCGATGGTCACCGCCCTGGAGCAGCAGGGCGGCTCGGTCGAGCTCGGCCACGAGGTCACCGACCTGCGGGAGTTCGACGGCGTGCCGGCCGTGCTGCTGGACACCTCGCCGGGTGCCTTCGTGGCCATGGCCGGCGACCGCATGCACCCCGGCTACGCCCGGTGGGTCACCCGCTACAAGCACGGGCCCGGCGTCTTCAAGATCGACTGGGCGCTGTCGGACCCGGTGCCGTGGACGCACCCCGACGCCCGACGGGCCGGGACGCTGCACGTGGCCGGGACGCTGGCCGAGACCATCGCCGGGGAGGCCGCCCCGGCCGCCGGGCGGATCACCGACAAGCCGTACGTGCTCGCCGTCCAGCCCACCGTGGTCGACCCGACCCGGGCACCGGCGGGCAAGCACGTGTTCTGGGCCTACGTGCACGTGCCGCACGGCTCGACGGTGGACATGACCGAGCGGATCGAGGCCCAGGTGGAGCGGTTCGCCCCGGGGTTCCGGGACACGATCCTGGCCCGGGCCACGATGACGGCCCCGCAGATGGAGCAGTGGAACCCCAACGACGTCGGCGGGGACATCTCCAACGGCGAGGCGTCCCTCCGGCAGATGCTCGCCCGCCCGGTGCCGCGCTGGAACACCTACCGGACACCGATCGACAACGTCTTCCTCGCCTCGGCCGCCACCCCGCCCGGCCCGGCCGTACACGGGATGTGCGGCGACAACGCCGCCCGGGTCGCGCTCAAGCGGGTGTTCGGCGTCCGCGACGTCCCCCGCCTGAAGCCCGCCCTGCCCGCCTGACCCCTCGGCGTCGATCGGGGCCTGAGCCGGTCGACGCCGCGGGCGGTGCGGGGGAGAGGAGCAGGGGCAGGGGCGCTCGACGGCAGCCCCACGGGCCCTCCGGCTCGACCGGCGGTGCCGTCCCGGTGCGATCCGTAGCCAGACGCGGGGGGAGGACCGCAGGCCGTCCGGGATCGTGGCGCCGTGCCCGTTCGGGTCCTCTCTCCGCGGCTCAGTGGGGCACGACCGGGAGAGCCACCAGACCGCTTGTGACCGGTGTCACGACGGCGGGCGGCCCGCAGCGTCGCCGACCCTGCGGTGGGATGATCGTGGGATGCAGCCGAACCGCCCCGCCCGCCCCGGTCCGTCCTCCGACCCGCGTGCCGCGGCACAGCAGGCGCAGATGGCCGCCTCGC
>JAOPVM010000296.1 GCA_025966215.1 Klenkia sp. | reverse complement strand
TCCGTCCCCCGGGGCTGGTCCCGGCCCGCCGGGCCTGGCCGGTGCACCCCGGGTGTCCCTGCCGGGCGGCCGGGACACCGGGCCCGGCGCCGATCTGACGCCCCGCTGCAGAACAGGGACACTGGGGCGGTGACGGACACCGGACGGGGAATCCCACGCACCTCGGTGTCGCGGACGGCGCGGCTGGCCTCCCTCCCGCTGGGCGCGGCGGGCCGCGCGACGCTGGGCATCGGCAAGCGGCTCTCGGGCCAGTCCTCCGAGGAGGTCTCGGCCGAGCTGCAGCAGCGCACCGCCGAGCAGCTGTTCGCGGTGCTCGGCCAGCTCAAGGGCGGGGCCATGAAGCTGGGACAGCAGCTCTCGGTGTTCGAGGCCGCCGTCCCCGAGGAGCTGGCCGCCCCCTACCGCGCGGCCCTGGTCAAGGTGGAGGAAGAGGCACCGCCGATGCCGGTGCGCACCGTGCACGCGGTGCTGGCCCAGCAGCTCGGTGGCACCTGGCGCTCCCGGTTCGCCGACTTCGACGACACCCCGGCGGCCGCGGCGAGCATCGGGCAGGTGCACCGGGCGACCTGGCGGGACGGCCGGGACGTGGCGGTCAAGATCCAGTACCCCGGGGCCGGGGCGGCGCTGATGGCCGACCTGAACCAGCTGTCCCGGTTCGCCCGGATGTTCGCCGTCCTGTTCCCCGGGATGGACGTCAAGCCGCTCATCGCCGAGCTCAAGGCCCGGGTCGCCGAGGAGCTGGACTACGGCCAGGAGGCCGACTCCCAGCGCGCCTTCGCCGCCGCGTTCGTCGAGGACCCCCGGATCAGCGTGCCCCGGGTGGTGGCCAGCGCCCCCAAGGTGATCGTCTCGGAGTGGATGGAGGGCACCCCGCTCGCCGCGATCATCAGGGACGGCACCCAGGAGCAGCGCGACCGGGCCGGGATCCTGCTGACGGTGCTGCACTTCTCCGGCCCGCAGAAGGCCGGCCTGCTGCACGCCGACCCGCACCCGGGCAACTTCCGGCTGCTCCCCGACGGACGGCTGGGGGTCATCGACTTCGGCGCCATCGCCCGGCTGCCCGGGGGCCACCCCGAGCCGATCGGCCGGCTCGTCCGGCTGGCGCTGGCCGACGAGCCCGAGCACGTGCTGGCCGACCTGCGGACCGAGGGCTTCGTCCGGCCGACCGTGGCGGTCGACGCCCGCGGGGTGCTGGACTACCTGCGCCCGCTGCTCGAGCCGGTCGCCACCGACCACTTCCACTTCACCCGGGCCTGGATGCAGGAGCAGGCCACCCGGGTGGGCGACCCGCGCAGCGAGGCGAGCCGGCTGGGCCGCCAGCTCAACCTGCCCCCGGCCTACCTGTTGATCCACCGCGTGACGATGGGGTCCATCGGGGTGCTCTGCCAGCTCGGTGCGGCCGGGGACTTCCGCGCGGTCTGCGAGGAGTGGCTGCCCGGCTTCCACGGCTGACCCCTGGGTTCAGGGGTCCGAGCGGGCCTCGACGCCCGGACGTGCCCCCGCACGCAGGCCGGGCAGCGCACCCCGCTCGCGGCCGGCCCGCGTCTTCTCCCGGGACCAGTCCGGCGGCACGGTCAGCGCACCGCGGCGCTGGCGCGGGCGGCCCGGCGGGTCGCTCGTTCGGCGCGGCGGGCCCACCGTCGTGCAGCGACGACGCGTCGGGCCCGGGCAGCCGCGTCGGCGTCGGCCGCCAGCTGCGCCTGGTGCGTACGCGCCAGGAGCAGGGCGCCGTCGTAGGGGGTGCTGCTGCGGTCCATGTCCCCTCCTCTCCGGGTCTCGTCGCGGACCGTGGGTGTCGTGCTCGGGCTCGGGCCGCTCACGCGGCGACCCTGCGGGGCCGGCCCCGCGGGCGCTTGCGGGCGATGACGACCCCGTGGTCGAAGATCTCCCCGCCCCAGACGCCCCAGGGCTCGCCCCGGTCGAGGGCGCCGGCGAGGCAGTCGGTCCGCAGCGGGCAGTCGGCGCAGTGCGCCTTGGCCTCCTCCAGCCCGGCCGGGGTCTCGGCGAACCACAGGTCGGGGTCCTGCACCCGGCAGGGCAGGGCGGATCCGAGCTCGGGGCGCCGCCCGGGCGCCGGGTGCTCGATCGTGTGCTGCACGGCTGCTCTCCTTCTCCTCGTGCCGTGACCGGTCGACGGAGGCCCCGCCGACCGGGAGGTCGGTGGGATCGGCGGCAGGACGTGCCAGAGGCCGCGGACCCCGGGTGTGTCACCGGGTTCCGCGGCCTCGAGGAGGTCCGGGCGAGCTCGCTAGCTCGGGGGGACCCTCCAGGGCGGTGAACCCGGGGTGGTGCTGAGTGCGGTGGTGCTGAGTGCGGTGGCGATGACAGGGGTGCCGACCGGCAGGCCGGTCATCGGAGCGCGCAGCCGGACCGCGACGGGGGTACCGCACACGCCGACGACCCCG
Source organism: Klenkia sp. (assembly GCA_025966215.1). Taxonomy (GTDB): domain Bacteria; phylum Actinomycetota; class Actinomycetes; order Mycobacteriales; family Geodermatophilaceae; genus Klenkia. The sequence continues at coordinate 3,430 of JAOPVM010000296.1, read as the reverse complement.
CCGGAGGTCGGGGTCTGCAGGTTCTGCGTGCCCATCTGGACCCCTCCTCTCGGGGCTCGGAGCGCGGCCGGTGGGCCGGGCTCGGTGCTGGCGTTCGGGTGCCCTCCGTTGCCGGAGGGGGTGTCCAGGAGGCTAGGGGACCCCCGCGACGGCGGTCAACGCATTAACCGAGGCCGACCCGATCAGGTGTCCGCGGCCACCGTGGCCAGCACGTCCTCGCCGTAGGCCGCCAGCTTGCGGGCGCCGATCCCGGGCAGCGCGGCGAGCTCGGTCAGCGTGCGCGGCCGGGTCTCGGCGATGGCCTGCAGGGTCGCGTCGCCCAGGACCACGTAGGCCGGCACCGAGGCCGCCGTGGCCGCCTCGGTCCGCCAGCTGCGCAGCGCCTCGAACAGCTGCCCGGCGGCCCCGTCGAGGACCACCGCGGCGCGTGCGGCGGGGTTCTTCCGGCCGGCGGCGGACTCCGGGGCGATGCCGGTGAGGAAGCGGCTGCGCGGGCGGGACCGTCGTCCCCCGGGCTGGCGCGACAGCGACCAGGACAGCGTGAGCTGCTCCCGGGCCCGGGTGACCGCGACGTAGAGCAGCCGGCGCTCCTCCTCGACGGCGTCCGGTCGGTTCAGCGACTGGGCGATCGGCAGCACGCCGTCGACCAGGCCGACCACGAACACCGCGTCCCACTCCAGGCCCTTGGCCGCGTGCATCGACGCCAGCGTCACGCCCTGCACGGTGGGGGCGTGCTGGGCGTTGGCCCGCTCGGCCAGGTGCGTGACGAAGCCGGCCAGGTCGAGCGTGGGCTGCTCGGACACCAGGTCCACGGCCAGGTCGACCAGCGCCGACAGCGACTGCCAGCGGTCCCGGGCCGCCCCGCCGGGTGGCGGGCGGTGCTCGGCCCAGCCGACCGAGGCCAGCACGTCACGCACGGTGGGCACCAGGGGTCCGTCGTCCCGGCCGGCGGCCGCACCGCGCAACAGCAGCACCGCCTCGCGGACCTCGGGGCGCTCGAAGAACCGCTCCCCGCCCTTGAGCACGTAGGGCACGCCGGCGTCGGCGAGTGCGGACTCGTAGACCTGGGACTGGGCGTTCATCCGGAACAGCACCGCGATCTCCGCGGCCGGCAACCCGCCGTCGACCAAGGCGCGGCAGGCCGCGGCGACAGCGGCGGCCTCGGTGGGCTCGTCGGGGTGCTCCAGGAAGCGCGGCTCCGGGCCACCGGCGCGCTGGCCGAGCAGGCGCAGCCCGGGCAGGCCCCGGCGCCTCGGGGCCATCCCGATGATCCGGTTGGCCAGCCCGACGACCTGCGGGGTGGAGCGGTAGTCGCGCTCCAGCTTCACCACCTCGGCGTCGGGGTAGCGGTCGGCGAACCCGAGCAGGTGGTCGGGGTCGGCCCCGGTGAAGGAGTAGATGGTCTGGTTGGGGTCGCCGACCACGCACAGCTCGGCCCGGCCACCCAGCCACGCGTCCAGCAGCCGCTGCTGCAGCGGGTTGACGTCCTGGTACTCGTCGACGACGAAGTGCCGGTACTGCCCGCGCACCTCCCGGGCCACCTCGCGGTGCTCCTCCAGGGCGTAGGCGGTGACCAGCAGCAGGTCCTCGAAGTCCAGCGACCCGTCGCGGCTCTTGGCCTCCTCGTAGCTGGCGTACACCGCGGCGACCGCGGCCGGTTCGAACGGGGTCTCCCGGGCCGCGGCCTTCGCCCGGGCCGGGTAGTCCTCCGGGGTGGCCAGGGTGGTCTTGGCCCACTCGATCTCGCCGGCCAGGTCGCGCAGGCTGGCCCGGTCGGTGGTCAGCCGGTTGCGCGTCGCGGCCCCGGCGACGACCCGCAGCTTGTTCTCCACCAGCTCGGGCATCGGGCCACCGAGCACCCGGGGAGCGAAGTAGCGCAGCTGGCGCATCGCGGCGGCGTGGAAGGTGCGGGCCTGCACGCCGCCCACGCCCAGCGCGGACAGCCGGCCCCGGAGTTCCCCTGCGGCCCGGGCGGTGAACGTCACCGCCAGCACCTGCTCGGGGGTGTAGACGCCGGTGTGCACGCCGTAGGCGATCCGGTGGGTGATCGTGCGGGTCTTGCCGGTCCCGGCACCGGCCAGGATGCACACCGGGCCGGTCACCGCGGCCGCCGCGGTGCGCTGTTGCTCGTCCAGCCCGGCCAGCACCGCCGCCGCGCTGTCGGGCGGGGGGCTCCCGGGCGACCCCGCACGACCCGACCCGAGCTCACCGACGACCACGACCGGAGTCTGGCAGCCGGGTCCGAGCGCCGGGGGAAGCATCCCCAGGGGGTCGTCGTTGTCCAGGGTGCGTGCGACCGCATGCCGCCGACCCGAGTGGCCGACGTCCGCACCACCGATGGAGGATCGCTCCGTGAGCGCACCGACTGCCCCCGTGACCATGTACACCACCAGCTGGTGCGGCTACTGCGTCCGGCTGAAGAAGCTCATGCAGCGCGAGGGCATCGAGTGGGCCGAGGTCAACATCGAGACCGACGACGGCGCGGCCGACCTCGTGATGAAGGCCAACGGCGGGAACCGGACCGTGCCGACCCTGGTCTTCGCCGATGGCAGCGCCCTGACCAACCCCAGCATCGACCAGGTGAAGAACCAGCTCGCACAGCTCCCCGGCGCGTGATCCCGGTGCCACGGCCCTCCGCGGGTGATGATCCCCCCGGAGCGGGCCGTGGTCGACCGGCGCCGCCGCGACCACCCGGGTCGCCACGAGGCAGGGAGGACGTGGTCGTGAGCACACCCGCCGGTCCCGGCACGCCCTCCGCCGACCCCCACCTGGCCCCCGGCGACGACGTCGTGCGCACCGCTGCGGGCGCACCGGCCTTCGTCGTCACCCGCACCACCCGGGGCTGGGCCGTGCTGACCCCCGCCGGCGCCGAGGACGCCCCCGACCTGGTCGAGGCGATGAGCCTGGCCGACCTCATCGCCGAGGACCTGGGGGCCTCGCCCGAGCCCGGTCGGGAGGCCCGGCGGGCCGCGCGGGGTGCAGCGGACGCCGAGGTGGACGCCGACCCGCGGGACGCCCGGATCACCGGCCTCGAGCGCACCGTCGCCCAGCTGGAGCACGCGCTGGCCACCCGGGTCTCCACCGAGCGGGCCATCGGGGTGCTGGCCGCGCGCTCGGGCTGCAGCCCCCGGGACGCCTTCGAGGGGCTGCGCAAGCAGGCCCGGTCCTCCGGGCGCGCGGTGCACGACCTCGCCCGCGAGGTCATCGACGGGCTCACCTCGACGCCGAACGTCCCGACGCCGGCACCTCCCCCGCCGGGCGACCAGACCGCCCGGAGCAGCGTCCGTCGCGTGGAGCGCACCCGGACCCGACACGGGGCCACCCCCGGACCGGTCCAGGGCTGACGCTGAGCTCTCCGCTCCCGCTCACCCCGGCCGCGCTGGCCGACCGGCTCGCCGTCCTGCTGGCCGACACCCCGCCCGAGCCCGGC
>JAOPVM010000264.1 GCA_025966215.1 Klenkia sp. | reverse complement strand
GCCGTCCGGGTCGTCGATCTCGGTCGGCGGCAGGCTCGCCGCGATGCCGTCGACCTTCGCCTGCCGGGTGCGGACCATGAAGTCGTGGTTGGCCGGGTCGTAGGAGATGTTGCCGGTGCCGTCGGCCTTCTCCAGTCCGCCGATGCGGTGCTGCAGACCGGCGGTGCCGGGCACCGCCCACGGGCGGGCGAGGGTCTCCGGGTCGCGCAGGTAGGGCAGGAACTCCGGCGTGCCGTCGGCGGCCTGGCCGTTGGGCTCGGTGGTGAACTCCACCCGCAGGTCGGGCAGGTCCTCCATCGCCGGGACCGACCAGGGCTCGGCGCCGTTGGCCAGGTAGCCGTCGGAGAGCAGGAAGACCGGGGTGCGGTAGGTCAGCGCGATCCGGGCGGCCTCGATCGCGGCGTCGAAGCAGTCACCGGGGGAGCGCGGGGCCACCACCGGCACCGGGGCCTCGCCGTTGCGGCCGTAGAGGGCCTGCAGCAGGTCCGACTGCTCGGTCTTGGTGGGCAGTCCGGTCGAGGGGCCACCGCGCTGGACGTCGACGATGACCAGCGGCAGCTCGGTCATCACGGCCAGCCCGATTGTCTCGGCCTTGAGGGCGACACCCGGGCCCGACGTCGTCGTCACGCCCAGCGCGCCGCCGAAGCTGGCGCCCAGGGCGGCGCCGATGCCGGCGATCTCGTCCTCGGCCTGGAAGGTGCGGACGCCGAAGGACTTGTGCTTGCTGAGTTCGTGCAGCACGTCCGAGGCCGGGGTGATCGGGTAGGCGCCGAGGAACACCGGCAGGCCGGAACGGACACCGGCGGCGACCAGGCCGTAGGCCAGCGCCTGGTTGCCGGAGATGTTGCGGTAGGTGCCCGCGGCCATCGGGGCCGGCTTGATCTCGTAGGAGACCGCGAAGGCCTCCGTCGTCTCGCCGTAGTTGAACCCGGCCCGGAAGGCGGCGATGTTGGCTGCGGCGATCTCGGGCTTCTTGCGGAACTGGCGCTCCAGGAAGCGGACCGTGCCCTCGGTGGGTCGGTGGTACATCCAGGACAGCAGCCCGAGTGTGAACATGTTCTTGCTGCGCTCGGCCTCCTTCTTGCCCAGGCCGGAGTCCGCGAGCGCGTCAGTGGTCATCGAGGTCAGCGGAACGCTGACCAGCTGCCAGCCGTCCAGCGACCCGTCGGTGAGCGGGTTCTCCGCGTAGCCGACCTTGGCCAGGTTGCGGGCGGAGAACTCGTCGGAGTCCGCGATCAGCAGGCCACCGCCGGGGAGGTCGGCGATGTTGGCCTTGAGCGCGGCCGGGTTCATCACGACCAGCACGTCGGGGGCGTCCCCGGGGGTCATGATGTCGTGGTCGGCGAAGTGCAGCTGGAAGCTGGAGACGCCGGGCAGGGTGCCCGTGGGCGCCCGGATCTCGGCGGGGAAGTTGGGCAGCGTCGAGAGGTCGTTGCCGAAGGACGCGGTCTCGCTGGTGAAGCGGTTGCCGGTCAGCTGCATGCCGTCGCCGGAGTCGCCGGCAAGCCGGATCACGACCCGGTCGAGGGCCACGACGCTCTTGACGAGCCCGCCGGGCGCCGAGGGCTGTGTCTCGGGGGCGGTGGCGGGGGTGGTGTCAGTCATCAGGGTGTACCTCCACCGGCCGAGGTTACGGCGCGGGGCGCGGCCGCGACGCGCCAGGACCTCCGCAGTGGCCGACCCCACACAGGGTGCCCTCCCCGGGCCCCCCGGGGGCCTCAGTTCGGCAGGGCCCCGAAGTCGGCCAGGGTGCGGGCCGCGACCTCGCGGAGCTTGACGTTGGTGTCCTGGGAGACCGTGCGCAGCACGCCGAAGGCGTCGTCCGGGGAGATCCGCCGGACGACGGCGACCGCGCCCTTGGCCTGCTCGATCACCGCCCGCGAGGAGATGGCCTCCTCGAGCTGGCTGATCAGCGTGGCCGACCGGTGCTGCGCCAGCTGCCCGGCGACCAGCCCGGTCGCCATCCGGCTGATCAGCGTGGCGATCGCCTCGTCGTCGTCGGAGAAGCCGTCGAGGGAGTGGCTGTAGAGGTTCAGGGCCCCGAAGCGCTGGTCGTCGACCACCAGCGGGCAGGCCAGGAAGGCGCGGACCCCGTCGGCGACCGCGGCCTGGGTGAACTCCGGCCAGGCCTGCATCGCCTCGGACACCGTCACCCGGACGCAGACGCCCTCCCGGGCGGCGTGCAGGCAGGGCCCCTCGTCGGCGTCGTACTGGTCCCGGTCGACGGCCAGGGTGCGCTCGTCGGTCCACGCCGAGGTGAACGGGGTGCCGTCCTGCAGCACGGTGACCCCGGCGGCGTCGCAGTCGTCGACGACCTCCTTGGTGAGGACGGCGACCCACTGCAGCAGCTCGGCCACCTCGCGGCCGTGCACGGCCGGTCCGGTGAGCGCCTCCACGACCCTGGCCACGGCTGCCGGCCGGGTCGCCGCGACGTGGGCGACCATCTCGCGGGTGTCCCGCGTGGACGCCCGGTTGGGCAGCGGGCCGGAGTCCTGCCCCGCGTCCCGGAGGACCGGCTGCAGGTCGATCTGTTCGCCGGTGCTGGTGTCGGTGCTCATGGGACGGTGCTCCGTGGCGGTCGTCGCGGGGGCGGGCGATCGGTCGAGCATACGAGCCCCCCGGCCCGGGCCGGGGGGCTCGGCCGGGGAACGGCCTCCCGGGCCCCCGCGTTGACCTCGGCGTGCACCGCTGGAACAACGGTCTGAAGACCGCACTGCTGCTGGGCCTGATGGCCGGGGTCGTCCTGGCCGTCGGCGCCCTCATCGGTGGCCGGGGCGGCCTGCTGGTGGCGCTGGTGATCGCCCTGGGGGTCAACGGCTACGCGTGGTTCCACAGCGACACGCTGGCCCTGCGGTCGATGCGGGCGTTCCCGGTGACCGAGACCCAGGCCCCGCAGGTCTACGCGATCGTCCGGGAACTGGCCACGGAGGCCCGACAGCCGATGCCGCGGCTCTTCGTGAGCCCCACGAACCAGCCCAACGCCTTCGCCACCGGCCGCAACCCGCGCACCGCCGCCGTCTGCTGCACCCAGGGGATCCTGGAGCTGCTCGACCGCCGGGAGCTGCGCGGCGTCCTGGCCCACGAGCTGTCCCACGTCTACAACCGGGACATCCTCATCGGCTCGGTCGCCGGTGCGATGGCCACCGTGGTCACCTACCTGGCGCACATGGCGATGTTCGCGAACCTCGTCGGCGGGCGGTCGGACCGCAGCGGTGGAGGCAACGCGCTGGGCAGCCTGCTGCTGGTGGTCCTGGGTCCGGTCGCGGCCGGGGTGGTGCAGATGGCGGTGAGCCGCAGTCGGGAGTTCCAGGCCGACGCCTCGGGGGCGCAGCTGTCCCAGGACCCGCTCGCGCTGGCCTCGGCGCTGCGCAAGCTGGAGAGCGGCGTGACGGCGCGGCCGCTGCCCCAGGAGGACCGGCTGGTCGCCCAGAGCCACCTGATGATCGCCAACCCGTTCCGCGGGTCCGGGTTGGCGACCATGTTCGCCACCCACCCCCCGATGGCCGAGCGCATCGCCCGCCTGGAGGCGATGGCCCAGCGGCGCGGGGGGCGGGGGGGTCCCTACCGGTAGTTGTCGAACTGCAGGGCGATCTCGAAGTCGGTGGACTTCAGCAGGGCCTGCACGGCCTGCAGGTCGTCGCGCTTCTTGCCGCTGACCCGGAGCTGGTCGCCCTGGATCTGGGCCTGGACGCCCTTGGGGCCCTCGTCCCGGATGGTCTTGGCGATCTGCTTGGCCTTGTCCGAGGCGATGCCCTGCTGGATGGTCGCGGAGATCTTGTAGGTCTTGCCCGAGGCCTGGGGCTCGCCGGCGTCCAGCGCCTTCATCGAGATGCCCCGCTTGACCAGCTTCTCCCTGAACACCTCGAGCGCGGCGGCGACCCGCTCCTCGGTGTCGGCGGTGAGGGTCACGCCCTCCTCGCCGGCCCAGGCGATGGCGGCGTTCGTGCCGCGGAAGTCGAAGCGCTGGCTGAGCTCCTTGCCCGCCTGGTTCAGGGCGTTGTCCACCTCCTGGCGGTCGACCTTGCTGACGACGTCGAAGGACGCATCTGCCATGTCCGGGGTCCTCTCTGTCTGGGGTCGGGCCACCCGGTGGGCGGCCCGATCGGTCTTGTACGCTCGTCGGGCACCAACGCACGCGGCGGGTTGCCCGAGTGGCCAATGGGAGCGGACTGTAAATCCGCCGGCTTAGCCTTCGAAGGTTCGAATCCTTCACCCGCCACGCCTGGTGCGACGGCCCCCGACCCTACGGTCGGGGGCCGTCGTCATGCGGTGGGGGCCCGGGCGCTGGCCACCGCGGTGCGCTCCAGCCCCTGCCCGGCGAGGAACAGCCAGCCGAAGGCGATCTCCACCGTGCGGGTGCAGGTGACGGTGACCTCGACCCCGTCGGTCTGCACCGACCACGCCTCGAGCCCGGTGCCGCCGTCGGCCAGCTGGTCGGCGACGGCGGCCTGCGCGCTGGCCCGGGTGACCGGCAGGCTGCTGCCGACGCCCTCGCGGTAGACCTGCCCCTCGTCGGCCTGGTTGGCCGCGGCCAGCGCTGCCCCGTCGCACACCGACTGCACGCGACGTTGCTCCAGGAAGGCGTCCGACGCGGCGATCGCACCGAAGGCCATCAGGGCGGCGACCAGCCAGCAGACCAGCACGAACGGCAGCGTGGAGCCCTCCTCGGAGCTCCCGCGCGGCTGCACCACGCGCGCACTGTAGGGCCCGCGGAGGCGCCGCGTGGACGTGCCTGTGCACGCCGCCGGGCCTGTGCAGGACGGGCCCGGACGGTCGGTGGACCCCGACAGACTCCCCCGGCATGACGATCGAGGTGCCGCCGGCGCAGCGGTACGCCCTCGCCGAGGGCCTGCGCGCCGGCGCCGTGGCCGCCGTCCCGGCCCGGCCC
>JAOPVM010000135.1 GCA_025966215.1 Klenkia sp. | reverse complement strand
GCCATCGCCGAGGCGCCGGAGAACCACAGGATGGCGATGGTCGAGACTTCGTACCCGGTGACGACGACCGGGCCGAGGAACTCGTGGGCCAGGTAGGCCAGGGCACGCCCGTTGGCCTCACCGCCCGGCTGGAACGCCGCCTGCGGGATGAGCAGGGTGGTGATGAGGCTGGAGGTGAGCAGGAAGCCGCTCATGATCAGCGCAGCGGTGGTGAGCAGCTTCTTCGTGCCGGCGATCCGGCCCTCCGGGTTCTCCTCCGTGTCGGTGGGCGCGCCCTTCACCAGCGGCATGACGGCGACGCCGGTCTCGAACCCGGACAGGCCCAGGGCCAGCCGGGGGAACACGATCAGCGCGATGGCGATGACCATGAACGGGTTGCCGTGCTGGGTGGTGAGCGCCTCGGACCAGTCGGTGACCAGGCCCGACGTCGTCGCCACCTGGTACAGCCCGACCAGGACGACGACGAGGTTCAGCGCGAGGTAGACCCCGACCAGGGCGACGGCCACCCCGACCGCCTCGCCCAGGCCCTTGAGGAAGACCGCACCGAGCAGGGCGAGCAGCACCAGGGTGATGACCACCCGGTGGTCGCCCAGGCCCTCGGGCAGCAGCGGGTTCTCCACCAGGTGCGCGGTCGCGTCGGCTGCCGACAGCGTCATGGTGATGAGGAAGTCGGTGGCGGCGAACCCGAGCAGCACCAGCACGAAGAGCTTGCCCCGCCAGAAGGGCAGCAACTTCTCCAGCATGGCGATGGACCCCTCGCCGCGCGGGCTCTCCCGGGCGACGCGGCGGTAGACCGGCAGCGCGCCCAGCAGGGTGAGGGCGACCAGCACCAGGGTGGCGACGGGGGAGATGACGCCGGCGGCCAGGGCGGCGATGCCGGGCTGGTAGCCCAGGGTGGAGAAGTAGTCGACGCCGGTGAGGCACATGACCTTCCACCAGGGCCGACGGTGCTCCTCGTGCTGGGGCTCCACGTGCGGGCCCGGGTGCGCCGCGACGCGGTGCGCCTGGTCCTGGAGCAGCCACTCCCGCACCAGCTGTCGTCCGGGCCCGCTGTGCGGGGCCACCGTCGTCGCCACTGGGTCCTCCTCGTCGTCGGGCCGGGTGGCCCACGGCGACGGTAGGAGCCCCATGAGCCCCCGTGGGGGCGGACGGCGTCAAGATCCCGTCAGGATCTGGACCCCGGGGACGGCGGTCAGGGGGTGAACCGGTAGCCGGCCCCGGGTTCGGTGTGCAGGTAGCGCGGGTGGGAGGGGTCGGGCTCCAGCTTGCGCCGCAGTTGGGCGAGGTAGACCCGCAGGTAGTTGGTCTCCCGCTCGTAGGCCGGACCCCAGACCGACTGCAGCAGCTGGCGCTGGGAGACCAGCCGACCGGTGTTGTGCACCAGTTCGGCCAGCAGCGCCCACTCGGTCGGGGTCAGGCGCACCGGCCCTCCGTCGGCGAGGACCTGCCGGGCGGCGAGGTCGACGGTGAAGTGCTCGGTGACGACCACCGGGTCCGACCCCTCGGACACCCGCCGGCGCAGGGCCGCCCGCAGCCGGGCGAGCAGCTCCGCCATGTCGAAGGGCTTGGTCACGTAGTCATCGGCGCCGGCGTCGAGGGCCTGGATCTTGTCGTTGCTGCCTGCCCGGGCCGACAGCACGAGGACGGGGCCGGCGAACCACGGCCGCAGCCCGGCCAGCACCTCGGTGCCGTCCATGTCGGGAAGGCCCAGGTCCAGCACGATCACGTCCGGGTGGGCCGAGGCGGCCTCGCGCAGTGCGGTCGTGCCGTCCGGGGCGGTGACGACCTCGTGGCCGGCCGCGGCCAGGGTGATCCGCAGGGCGCGCAGCAGGTGACGGTCGTCGTCCACGACCAGCACCCGGCTCACCGGGCCGCCGCCGTCACGGCCGGGCCCCGGACAGGTCCGCGGGCTGCACCCGGGGGCCGTGCACCGGCGCCAGCTGCAGCCCGAGCACCATCGTCAACCCGCCCCCCGGGGTGTCCTCGGCCTCCAACGTCCCGCCCATGGCCTCGGTGAGCCCGCGGGCCACGGCGAGACCGAGGCCGACGCCCTGACCCGCGGGTGCATCGCCCAGCCGCTGGAACGGGGCGAACACGCGGACCCGGTCGGCGGCGGCGACCCCGGGACCGCGGTCGACGACGCGGAGCTCGACCCGGTCGGCCAGGGCGCCGGCCGAGACCGTGATCGGCCCGTCGGGGGCGTGGCGGGCGGCGTTGTCCGCCAGGTTGGCCACCACCCGCTCCAGCAGCCCGGGGTCGGCGAGCACGACGGGCAGGTCGTCGGGGGCGGTGACGGTGATCCGGCGAGGGTCGCCGACCCAGGTCAGGGCCCGGTGGACGACGCTCACCAGGTCGGCCGGCGCGGTGACCGGGGTGACCGCACCGGCCTGCAGCCGGCTCATGTCCAGCAGGTTGTCGACCAGGCCGGTGAGCCGGTCGGCGGACTCGTCCACGGTCTCGATCAGCTCGACCCGGTCGGCGTCGGTGAGGGCGAGGTCGGTCGACCGCAGCGCCGAGGATGCGATCTTGATGCCGGCCAGCGGGGTGCGGAGGTCGTGGCTGACCGCGGCGAGCAGGGCGGTGCGCATGGTGTTCCCGGCGGCCAGTTCGGCGGCCTCGGCGGCCTGGGCGGCCAACCGACCCTGCTGCAGGGCGACGGCGGCCTGCTCGGCGAAGGCGACCAGCACCCGCCGGTCGCTGGGGGTCAGCGACCGCCCGCACAGCCGGAGCCGGAGCGTGTCGGTGACGACGACGTCCTCGGTGGGGCCGTGCTCGTGCCCGCAGGAGGCCACGACGTCGTCCGACCCCGGCTCCGCCCCGACCTCCACCATGCTCACCGCCTGCAGCCCGAACGCCTCCCGCACCTGCTCCAGCAGGCTGGGCAGACCGCGGTTGCCGGCCAGCACCGCCCGGGACAGCGAGGCGAGCAGTGCGGTCTCGGCCCGGGACCGGGCGGCAGCGGTCGCCCGGCGGGCGGAGCGGTCGACGACGGTGGCCACCGCGACGGCGACCAGCAGGTAGCCGACCAGGGCGATGACGTCGTCCAGCTCGGCGATGGTCAGCCGGCCGGTGGGCTGGGTGAAGAACCAGTTCTCCGCCAGCCCGCCGACCACCGCGGCGACCAGCGCCGGGTACAGGCCGCCGACCAGGGCGACGGCGACGACGAACAGCAGGAAGACCAGCAGCACGCTGGCCAGCGAGATCGCCGACCCCGCCGCCAGGCAGAGCGCGGTGACCGCCGGCACCCCCAGGAGCGCGACGGCCAACCCGACCCACCGCCGCCGGGGGGTGAGCGAACCGGTGATCCTGGGCAGCGCCAAGCCCCGGGGGCCGGCGGCGTCGTGGGTGACGATGTGCACGTCGATCTCCCCGGACGCGGCGATCACGTCCCCGCCGATGCCACCGCGCAGGGCGCGCGCCCAGCGGGAGCGGCGGGAGGTGCCCAGCACCAGCTGGGTGGCGTCGACGCTGCGGGCGAACTCCAGCAGCGCCGCGGAGGTGTCGTCCCCGACGACCTGGTGGTAGGTGCCGCCGAGGGACTCCACCAGCGTCCGCTGCGCGCGCAGCGCGCCGGGGGAGGCACCGGTCAGGCCGTCGGAGGACAGCACGTGCACCGCCAGCAGCACCCCGTCTCCCTGCCGGCGGGCGACCCGGGCAGCGCGGCGGACGAGCGTCTCACCCTCGGGGCCGCCGGTGAGGGCGACGACGACGCGCTCTCGGGCCTCCCAGACGTGGTCGATGTGGTGCTCGGCGCGGTAGCGGCGCAGTCCCTCGTCGACCCGGTCGGCCAGCCACAGCAGGGCCAGCTCGCGCAGCGCGGTGAGGTTGCCGACCCGGAACCAGTTGCCCATCGCGGCGTCCACACGCTCGGCGGGGTAGACGTTGCCGTGCGCCAGCCGGCGGCGCAGCGCCTCGGGGCTCATGTCGACCAGCTCGACCTGGTCGGCCCGGCGGACCACCTCGTCGGGCACCGTCTCGCCCTGGGTGATGCCGGTGATCTGCGCGACGACGTCGGTGAGGCTGGCCAGGTGCTGCACGTTGACGGTGCTGAGCACGCTGATCCCGGCGGCGAGGAGCTCCTCGACGTCCTGCCACCGGTGGGTGTTGCGGGACCCCGGGGCGTTGGTGTGGGCCAGTTCGTCGACGACCAGCCACTCCGGGCGGCGCCGCAGTGCCCCGTCCACGTCGAACTCCGCCAGCGTCACCCCGCGGTGGGTGACCTCGGCGCGGGGCAGGACCTCCAGGCCCTCCAGCTGCCCACGGGTCCGGTCCCGACCGTGCGTCTCGACCAGGCCGACGACGACGTCGGCGCCGCGGTCGGCGCGTCGGTGGGCCTCGCCGAGCGCGGCGAAGGTCTTCCCGACCCCCGGCGCGGCGCCCAGGTAGATGCGCAGGGTCCCTCGTGCCATGCCCCCATGATCACCGTCACGGACGGGCCGGCACCGGTCCAGCGACGTCAAGGTCCCGTCAGGATCCCTCGGTGCGTACCAGCTCGGCGGCGAGCCGGTCGATCGACGGCACGATCGCCGCGGTCCGGTGACGACGTCGGCCCGGGCCACGGTCGCCCCGCCGCTGACGACGGACACCTGGTCGGGGCCGGTCCAGGTGACGGTGGCGACGGGGATCGCCCCGTCGGCGGCCTGCGTCCCCGGGGCGGCCCAGCGGCGACGGTCGTCCTCGTCCCGGGTCGTGCTGCCGACCCTGCCCCGCCTGCACGCGGGGGACGAGGGTCCGACGTCCCGGGCCGGACGCCGTCGGGCCCGGTCACCGACCGGCCAGCTCCCTGGCCTCCGCCGTCGTCCGGGCCTGGCGCAGCGCGTCGTCGCCGGGCACCACGAGCACCGGGCAGGGGGCGCGCAGCAGCGCCGCGGACCCGGTGCCCGAGGTGGGTCGGCGGGCACCCCGGACGCGCCGCCCGATCACCAGCACCTGGGCGTCGCGGGCAGCCTCGAGCAGCAGGGTCGTCGCGTTGGCCGCCCGGGCCTCCACGTGCACCCGGAGGTGGGGCCGCTCGCCCCGCACCCGGTCGACGAGCCGTTCGAGCAACCGCTGCTCGGCGGTGAGCATCCCGTGGCTCGACCCCCGGGACATCCGTCCGTGCACGACGTGCAGCAGGGCACCGCGCAGGCAGGCCTCGTCGGCCGCGACCCGCAGCAGGACCTCGGTACCGGGCAGGCAGTCCAGTCCGACGACGACGGAGCCTCCTGGGCGGTCGCCCCCGCGGTGCAGCAGCACCGGGGCGTGCGCGTGCATGACCAGCCCGTCGGCCACGGCACCCAGACCCCGATCACCGGTGTGCTCGCCCAGCACGACGCGCTCGGCCTCTGCCGACTCGTCGATCAGCTCGTCCGCCGTCCTGCCCCGTCGCACCGCGGCGGTGACCTCGAGGCCGGGCAGCAGGACGGCCAGTTCGGCGCGCAGCCGGTCCAGCTCCGAACCGGCGTGCTGGAGGGCGACCCCGCTGCCGCGCTCGTCGACCGGGTCCTCGCTGGGCAACCGGACCACCCGCACCAGCCGCAGCGGCGCACCGAGCTGCTGGGCGGTCCGGGCGGCGGCGTGCGCGGCGGCCTC